>JBGOYM010000082.1:0-8880 GCA_041479675.1 Candidatus Methanoperedens sp. | reverse complement strand
TGTATCTGAGGTTGATCCTCTTTGTGGGTTTGTCCCCACCAGGCACTTTTGAGAATTTCCCTGAGTTGCCTATTCCTGTATGTCTGTATTTTTGCCGTGTTATTCGGGTTAACGTCGATGCCTGTCCCTTTTTTACCCTTTCGACTACATGCGGCGTATGGGCTTTGCAGTAAGGACAGTATGTATTGAATTTTTTGGGTATTTTCATGATGATCACCTTTTAACAGAGATCTGGATAGCCACATTGCGGTTTATTAATGCTTTAGCATTCACAGCCGATAGAACTGCAACATCTTCTTTTGCCAGCGTGTAGTTGCGTCCGTCGGCTCCAACAAATGTCGGGATATCTTTTAGCAGACGCACCACAATGTACTCTTTATTTATATCCTTTTTGCCTTCGGAACTGTTTTCTTTTGGCTCGTGATGCCTGCTTACCTGTGGTTGCAATGGAACAACCTGCTTTTCTTTTTTGATGAATATACGGTCCATAAGTTCGCTGCGGTATCCTGTCATCAATTGAAGGAGTTTATTATAGAATTCCCGCTCGCCTGGTGTCATTGATTCGATCTCTTTCTGATCCTTAGGTTTTGATGATGAATGAAGGGATGCCAGGTTGATGATCTTGGCTGTACGCCGTTCGACGATGTTATCTATGGCTTTGCGGGCGGTCTTGAGTTCATCTTCCAGAATTGCATATTTTGTGCTGTATATGTCATCGATCTTTCTTTTTTCTTCTTCAAGTTCGCATATCTGTGCAGCTACGGTTCCGTAAAAGCCACTCTCAAGCGGTACAAGTTTTGACCTTGTTTTTCGTTCATCCCTTAAAATATCGTTCAGTTTGATTCGTGAGCTATCAGGCATATTCAGCGGCTCCCCTGCACATGAGGTATATTCCAGCGTATTCAGGTACGATATTGATACCTTCCACGACCTTAATACTTTTTCCTTTCATCTCGACCAGGGAATTCTGGGGTTTTAGCGGTGGGATCACCTCTATCTGTATTTCCCGCTCGCTGAATACAACGGCATCGCGAAGGGGCTCGAATGTCTTGAATTCAGAAAGCGTGAGCGGGACAACGCGCATCCCTGAGCCTCCATGAAGCGAGGATGGCATGCGGATGAGGCGCCGGATGTCGGCTGTGACGGGTTCGTCCGTACTTGCTCCAGAAGTATGGATTTTAGTATCTTCAATGGCTTTCTGAACGACCGCATCAAAAAAATAAGGAATCTTTCTAATTTTATCTAATATTTCAAATGTAATTATTCCTCTTTTTATCGAATTCATAATTTCGGAATTTTTTGCTAATGTCATTAGATCATCATACTTCTCTAACGAATATTTCTCAGCATCCCATGAGCCGTTAATTATAAAAACACTAGATACTATATTTTCTGGTATATTTAATTTTGAAGCAATTTTCCTTGGAGTAAACTCTGTGTATACATTTAGTTTACCATTCTCCATTCTCACAATTAGATTATAGGTCTTTGCTTCATTGATTGTTATAGCTGCGTTGGTTTTTTTCTTATTAAGCTCAAGTGAAATTAAGCATTTATCACCATAAATGTTGATATCAATACCACTAACACTTTTTTCAATTCTTACATTTTTTTCAAGAACCACTCCCAATTCGTCGCTTATAAATTTCAATAATTTGCTATTATCGTTTCCCGGCACATCCTCCCAGCAAAATAAATAAACTTCTTTTAGCTGAAGTATATCTTTTATAGTCTTGTCTGATACTCCATTTAATTTAAGAGTATTGCTAATTTTAATTAGGCTAATAATATCATTCAGAGCATCTTTTTTATCTTTTTTATTTAATTCATCCATGTAAGAATTTATGTATGTACTAATACGTCTACCCCATCCGAATCCGACTGATACTTCATCAAATGAAATTATTTTCCTTGGGGATACTAATTCTTTTTTCTTAAACTTTCCTAAATTATAAACCACATATCTCTCAGATTTGAATAAAAAATCAATGGTCAATCCCGTCCCGCTCAAATAATCCACTATCTCTCGCCTCTGTGCGCTCTCAAGCGTCAGAACCCTTTTATCATGCACATGTATGTGGTACCCGCGCCCGCCCGAGAACGCGACCCGGATATTCTCCTCGTCGAACCCGAAGTCCTCAAGCAGGAAATCAAGAAGCTTTCCAGTTTCAGCTTTCACATTCGCAAGCATCCCGGCATACGACCTCGCCTTCTGCGGGAGGTGGTCTGCGTCAAGGTCAAATATGAGGTCTGCACCTTCCCACTTTTTCGCCTTCATGGTACCCGCACCCGGGAACTGGTAATAAGCAGCGGAATGATACACATGTGCTGGAACCATGCCCCGCAGGTATTCGATCGCCTCGCCTTCTGAAGAAAAAGCTTTGTGGCGGCGCATCACGACCTCTGGTAATTCGTCGAAAAAAATAAAACCCCATTCGCGACGTGTAAAATCATGGGGCAGGGAGAGTTCTGAAGAATTATAATAATCCCCGAACCTTTTGCGAAGATAGCTCTTTGTCCTGAAGTTCACGAGATTTTATTGTCCTGAGACCTTAAAACCGTATCTTCAATTCGTGAATTAAAGCCATTTCGCCATCGCATGAGGAAGATCTCTCTCTGCAAGATCTCGAATAGGCAGTTTTATATTTTAGCAGGTACTTTTAACTTCTGTTACGTTATGACCAGATTGAACTCAGCTTTATTTCTAATATTCATTGGACTGCTCAGTTTCATACTCCACCCTGCTGCAGCCGAGCCGTCTGTTTACAAGGTGTTCGTGGACGGAAGTGGAAATGACGGCTTCAAGGTGGTGCGAATTATCGAGCCAAAGAGTACCACGTTCAAATATGAAAACCTTACACTCAAGCTTAACGCCGGGGATTCAGTCATATGGGAGAGCCAGGATTATTACGACTGGCCGCTTACCATCGTGAGCGAACAGAACTTATGGGACAGCAAATCCAGTTATCTGAGATACAGCTACACGTCCTTTAATTATACGTTCATGCATCCCGGAACCTACGGGATATATATTAAAGAGTATCCACGGGTCCCTCATCAGACCATCATAGTGGCTGCTGTGGAAACCCCGACTGTTACAACTCCGCCTCCAACCCCGACCGAAACAGAGACACCCGCTCCAACAGTATCTGTCGCACAGACACCCCCGGGAGCTTTGCCAGGATTCAATCCCTGGTATATTCTGCTGGCATTTATTGTGGTTGCAGGATTAGTTGTATTCATTTATTATTTAAAAAAGAAATAGCAATAAAAACCCGAATTATCCACAAAACAAGCAAAAGTATAAAAGGACGCCCGTTATTATGAGTGGTTAACAACTATTAAGTGGTAATTTAATCTAAACTTTTATAAAGTTGTGTTTATAGCTCTTAATCGTTTTAAAATATGAATTAACGAGGTTAATAAGAAATAGCATTACGCTTTTTCAAAAAGAAATTATGGAAAGATTTAAAAATCTAGGCATCAGTGAGCCTGTTTTAAGGTCAATAAATGATGCGAAGTTTGAAAGCCCCAGCGAGATACAGGAAAAATCAATACCTTTGATCATTGCCGGGAAAGATGTCATTGCAGGGTCTGCGACCGGTTCGGGAAAGACACTTGCATTTGGTACCGGTATTATACAGAGTTCCGAAAAAGGAAAGGGGCTTCAGGCTCTCGTCCTTGTTCCCACAAGGGAACTGGCTGAGCAGGTAGCAAAGGCTTTAACGAAATTCTCAAAATACAGACCCCTGGGAATTATTGCGGTCTATGGTGGTGTAGGGATAAATCCACAGATCCAGGGATTGAGGACTGCAGATGTCGTGGTAGGAACACCCGGCAGGTTGCTCGACCATATTACAAGGAATACCATCAGATTGGGCAAGGTAAAAACCCTTGTACTTGATGAGGCAGACCGGATGTTCGATATGGGATTTAAGGATGATGTAGAGAGGATAATCAGGAAATGCCCCCAGGAAAGACAGACTCTTCTGTTCTCTGCAACGATAACAAAAGATGTTGTCCGGCTTTCCCGCACCCATATGAAACAACCGCTCCAGGTCTCAGCAGAGTCTTATGTTGACCCGAAAAAACTACATCAGACCTATTATGATGTTGGAGAGGATATGAAATTCTCTTTGCTTGTGCATCTTCTGAAGCATGAGGACTCAAATCTTGTAATGGTTTTCTGCAATACCAAAAGAAATACCGACAAAGTTGCAAAGAACCTGAAATTTACAGATATAGATGCCATGGCCATTCATGGCGGATTGCCCCAGGGCAAACGGAACAATATTATGGAAAGGTTCCATTCAGGGAAAACCTGTGTCCTTGTATGCACAGATGTGGCTGCAAGAGGGCTCGATATCCCGGATGTTTCCCATGTCTACAATTATGATATTCCCCGGGAAAGCAAGCAGTATATCCACAGGATAGGAAGAACTGCAAGAGCCGGAGCGGATGGAAAAGCGATAAATATCCTTTCAAGTAAGGATTATGATAATTTTTCACAGGTATTGAAAGAAAATAATGTGGAGGTAATGGAAGAGAAATTACCTGTTATCAATAAGGTCGCCGTGAGAATGCCGGAAGGAAAAGGAAATAAGTCTAATGAGAGGAGAATGAATAAGTCTAATATCAGAAGAGCGCCGCGAAATAACAGGCGCAGACGGTTGTATTAAGTTAGTATCCTCCCATTTCCTTCAATTTCTCTATCTTTGTCTGCGCATCGTCAACAGCTTTCTTCTGTTGCTTTTCTAGCTGAGCGATTATATCGTTAAAGCTTACCTTGAGCGAGTATATCTTATATGGTCTCCCTTTACCTGTTTTTTTCTTTTCGCGCTCATTTATCCAGTCACGCTCTTTCAATTGTTTCATGGCAATGCTTACTTCAGGTTGATGCAATCTGACAACCCTTTCAAGCTCGACCGATGTAGCTTCATCCACGTTCTTAAGATAGCTAAGCGTTCTTGCGATATTTCTGCTCATGCCTATGGCAATAAGTGCATCAGCGATCTCTTCGTCTTTTTCATCAAGTTGTTTTACGATAACGTTTCTCATGCTTACTCCTATAATATATTAGGTGCAAATATTTACTTTTATTATTTTAATCTTTCTATGTTTTTCAAACAAAAGATATATTAAATATTTTAAATAATTTAATAGAGAATTTGTCTTTCACCTCTAATCTGATATCGTCCAGATCCAGAACATTTCCTTTCAGTAATTTGCATTTTTTTTATTATCTCTGCCGTTACAACTACAGTGCTTGATACCAGCAGTATCCTTACCCACACCTCAAGTACGAGAGGTGCAGTCTTAAACACAGCCTGCATGGGCTCCCAGTAAATGGCGAGCATCATGGCGATAACAGACCCTGATAGCGCAAGGAGCAGCCTTTTATTTGTAAAGAAACCTGTCCTGAATATGGACTTCTCAAGAGATCTGCTATTGAGCGCATTGAATAATTCAAAGATGATAAGGGTGGCAAAAGCTGTCGTCTGCGCAAGAGCCGTCCTTTCTCCCCAGGGAAGGTGCTGCATTGAATCCCATGTCCATGCAAAGAGCGCGAACGTTCCCAGGAAGATGGTTAATGTTACTCCGATAGTGTAAAATACAATTTTCTTTGTCAGGATGTTCTCCTTCGGATCCCGTGGTGGCAACTTCATAACATCCTTCGCTGCAGGCTCCACCGTCAGACCAAGAGCAGGGAACTCGTCAGTGACAAGATTAACGAAAAGTATCTGAAGCGCAAGCAGGGGAACGATTTCATAATCAAGTATCACCACAGCGGTAAATAAAATAGCCACCTCGGCAAAATTACTGGAGAGAAGGTAGCATGCGCCTTTCTGTATATTGCTGTATATCCTCCTTCCTTCTTCAACGGCATTAACAATGGTTGCGAAGTTATCGTCCGTGATGACCATATCAGAGGCTTCCCTTGCGACATCTGTGCCCGTAATACCCATGGCTATCCCGATATCCGCTTTTTTGAGGGCAGGGGCGTCGTTAACCCCATCACCTGTCATGGCAACGACGTGCCCGTTGCGCTTCAATGCGTCCACTATCCTTAATTTGTGCGCAGGTTCAGCGCGCGCATAGATAGAAACAGAGCGGGCAGCTATGCTTAATTCCTCATCGTTCATCTTCTCTATTTCACTGCCTTCCAGCACATCCCCATCATCAAGCAGCCCTACGGTTTTTCCTACCGCGGTGGCAGTGAGTTTATTGTCCCCGGTAATCATTACAGTTTTTATTCCTGCGGTCTTACATGTGGCTATGGCTTCTATCACTTCCTCTCTTGGAGGATCCATCATTCCCATAAGCCCAACAAAAACAAGCTCCTGCTCCACGCATGACGTTGTATATTCATGGTATCCCCTTCCTTCAAAGGTCTTTTCTGCAAAGGCAAGAACCCGCAATGCCTCCTGCGCCATTTCCTTATATGCAACTATGATCCTGTCCCGATCTTCACTGTTAAGATCCCTGACAGAGCCATTTTCCCAGATATGAGAGCATACATCCAGTACTGATTCAGGCGCACCTTTTACAAACGCTATGATACCGTGGGGCGTGGTGTGAAGCGTGCTCATGAGCCTGCGCTCGCTGTCAAATGGTAATTCAGTGATGCGTGGATAGCTTTCATTCAAGCCTCCTTTTTTAGCAGCAACGAGCAGCGCGCCCTCTGTGGGATCTCCGATAATGCGCCATCCGCTGTCATTCTCAAGATAGGAGTTGTTACACATCATGCCGATCTTCAAAAGCTCTACAAGATGCGCATCCTGCAAGGGCTGGATAGTCGTGCCGTTTTTGATGAATTCACCCTCAGGGATGTAGCCGCTGCCCGTCACCTCGATGATCAAGTCCGTAAAGAGCTGCCGCACGGTCATTTCACCTCTGGTGATCGTACCTGTCTTATCAGAACATATCACAGTCGCGCACCCGAGCGTCTCGACCGCAGGAAGCCTTCTGATTATTGCATTGTGCTTTGCCATCCTCTGTGTACCCATGGCAAGGGTGGCTGTGACAATGAAAGGCAGAGCCTCTGGTATCCCAGCTACTGCAAGGGCAGCAGCAATTACCAGCATTCCAGGAATATCCTGCCCGCGCAGCGTCCCTGCGATAAAAATGATCAGACAGGCAAACAGAACTATCCTTGCAAGCTGGGTGGCGAGGTTTGCGAATTTTATCTTGAGGGGCGGGTCTTCTTCTTCTATCTGGATCATCTGCGCGATGCTGCCTATCTGTGTATTCTTACCTGTTCCAACAACCACTGCTATGCCGTTGCCCCTTACAGCAGTTGTGCCCATAAAGAGCATATTCTTCTGTTCAGCCACAGGTGTATCCTCACTTAACGCACCAGCACTCTTTGACACTGGATGGGACTCACCGGTCAGGGAAGATTCTGTGGTTTCAAGTTTTATCGCTTCCACAAGCCTGGCATCTGCCGGTATCCTGTCCCCTGCTTCGATGTGGATTATATCCCCGGGCACAAGCTCCCTTGTATGTATCTTTTTCACTACTTTGTCTCGAAGCGCTTTTGCTTCATAGGCGACCATTTTTTTCAGGGCTTCCATAGCCCGCTCTGCCCTGTATTCCTGGATAAAACCAAGCACTGAGATGAACAGGATAATAAATAGTATAACATACGCATTCGTTGTTTCTCCGGTAAATGCTGAGATTATTGCGGCAGCAATGAGGACGAGGATCAGATAATTCTTGAATTGTGAGAGGAAAATCCCGATAGGAGATATTCTTTTCGCTTCAGGCAATTCATTAAAACCGTATTCAGATAGACGCCTTTTTGCATCATCTGACATCAAGCCGTGTCTTCCTGAGCCAAGATGCTGGAAAACCATCTCAACACTATAGGTGTACCACTTCTCACTTGACCCCGGATCATCCATAAAATATTATATGATGGGACTTCATGATATAATTAACTTTCATCATGCCATTAGAGTAAATGTAAATAACTGGATAACAATGCCATCAGAAATGACCTCAACTTTAATATTTTTCCTTATTTCAATCCCCATTATTATCAAATCCAGCGATGTTTTCACCGAAGGAGCTTCAAAACTTGCAAAGATGCTGGGGGTCTCTGATTTCATCATCGGGATAACTATTGTTGCACTTGGTACATCGCTGCCTGAACTTGCATCAGACTCCTATGCTTCGTACATCAACCACGGTCAAATAGCTGTCGGGGATATCATAGGAAGTAATATCACCAACATCGCCCTGATCCTTGGTATAACCTGTATTATAAAACCACTTGTCATTAAACACACCGAGATATACAGTGGCTGGATCCATCTAATGATACTGACGCTTGCATCGGTGTTCCTACTTGTGTCAGGTGGGATCGGAAGGATTATGGGTGCAGTGTTCATCATCGTGTATATTTTTTATCTTCAAAACTCAATTGAAAAGTACAGGGAACTGGGTGTTGAAACAATCGAAAAAAACGATTTGAAGAAAAATATATTCGAAGTGCTCATTGGATTGACCGGAATACTCATAGGGGCCAGGCTTCTTGTAAATTCAATAATAGGTTTCTCTCGGGCTTTTGGTGTGTCTGAATATCTTGTTGCACTTGTGCTCATGGCGATCGGGACATCTTTGCCTGAGCTATTTGTTTCTGTATCTGCTGCAAGGAAGGGATATATGACAATGGCTCTGGGGAATATAATCGGGAGCAACGTTGCCAACATATTGTGGATACTGGGAGTTGCGGCTGTTATCAGACCAATTATCATATCTCCTGGAATTATTTTCATTCCACTGCTATTTATGCTGCTGCTCTCTGTTCTGCTGATCATTTTCAAAAGATCAGGTTATGAGATAGACAGGAGAGAAGGAGCGGTTTTTCTGGGGATA
>JBGOYM010000081.1:0-8915 GCA_041479675.1 Candidatus Methanoperedens sp. | reverse complement strand
GATTAATTCTGGAAGTCGTGTTATTTAGTGGCTTATAATATAGCTCCCATTTCAACAGCCTGTTTTAAGCTGGAGGTATTGGCAAATACACCAACCCGACCACGAAGATTATTTGGCTACTGTTTGGAGGGTTTCTGTATAGGTTTATGAACTTAAAGTTACATAAAATATATTGTATAAAACATGAATATTTATCATTCGCATATTCATTAAAAGTACATTACAAAATAAAGTATGCATAATTTCATACCCTTTAAACCTTAAAAAGTAGGCATATAGCCAGATTCATATATTATTGAGCAAGGTCATGGTGCAGAAAAAGGAATATATCCAGAAGATGTTCGCAGGGATTTCACACAGATATGATTTTCTAAATTCCCTTCTGAGTTTAAGGCGGGACAAATACTGGCGCAGGTTCGCAGCGGAAAAACTGCCATCAGGGCTCATCCTTGACGTCTGTTCAGGGACTGGGGACGTGGCGATAGAGGTTTCAAAACGCAGCGATGTAATCGCCTCTGATTTTTGTGCGGAAATGTTGAAGATATGCGCTCTTAAGATAACAAAAAGAAACATAAAAAATATATATTGCATTCAGAACGATGCAGAGAACCTGTCTTTTAAAGATATTAGTTTTGACGGCGCTATCGTGGCATTTGGCATCAGGAACGTGGCAGATATTAAAAAAGCCCTGTCTGAGATGCACCGGGTGGTCAGGAATGGAGGCAGGATCGTTGTGCTTGAATTCTCTTTGCCGCAGAACCGCTTTTTCAGGTCGATGTATTATATCTATTTTCAAAAACTGCTGCCTGTTGTCGGTAGATTAGTTTCAAAAAAAACAGGGCCGTACAGTTATTTGCCATCATCTGTAATGGCATTCCCGAAACGAGAGGAGTTCGTTGAATTAATGAAGGTATCTGGCATGATGGATATACGATATTATGATCTGACCTTCGGTATCGTCACCGTTTATGTGGGAAGCAAACTGTAGAATTAGTATGCCAATCACTAAACTATTAAGTAGATTCAGATAAATAAAGACTTTAAATGAACAAAGAGGATGTATGTATCTTAATTCCCACGCTCAACGAGGGTAAAACGATAGGTGGGATAGTTAGTGAATTCAGGTCAATGGGTTTTTCCAACATTCTCGTCATTGACGGGCACAGTAAGGATGGTACAGTAAAAATCGCCGAAAAGGCAGGCGCAAAGGTCGTACTGCAGAGCGGGAAGGGAAAGGGTCAGGCTGTAAACCAGGCGTTCCAGATAATTAATAACAAATATGTGGTCATGATAGACGGGGACGGAACGTATCTTCCTGAAGAGGTCTATAAGCTCCTTGAACCTGTCACATCGGGGCTGGCAGACCACGTTATCGGGGGAAGGACAGCTAATTTCCAGAAAGGAGCTTTCACAAGATTGAACCTTTTCGGAAACTTTATATTAAATAAGATATTCGGGTTCGCATACGGCGTCTGGCTTGAAGACATACTTTCTGGCTACAGGGCGTTTCGCTATGATACGATAAAACAGATAGAACTTAACAGGACGGGTTTTGAGGTCGAAACAGAGATAACAGTGGAATGCGTTAAAAAGAATTTGAAGATCGTTGAAGTACCGATAACATATCTTTCAAGGGTTAGCGGTGCAGAGACAAAGTTAAAACCGATCAGGGACGGTTTCAGGATAGCTTCGACCATATTTCTGCTTGCCCGTATGCACAACCCTCTTTTTTATTTCGGCGTGATGGGGGGTTTTCTTACAATTAGCGGTATAGCTATTGGCATTTATGTGGTGGATGAGTGGTTCAAAAACATAGACCATATCCCCCTGACAATACTTGCCACCCTGCTCATAGTCACAGGGATCCAGGTGTTCATTTTGATGGTCGTGAGCGACCTGATGGTTTCTATGCACAGGGAAAACATGCATATGATGAGCAAGATCCTGAAAGAAAAGGAGAAAAAATGAAGATTGCAATACTTGGAGGAACTGGCAGCATTGGAGAGGGTTTTGCGCTGCGATGGGCTGGAGAAAACGATATTACAGTATGCTCGCGAGAGGCTGATAAGGCGGTAAAAGCCGCAGATGAATACAAGGACATGCTCCTGGAGAAGGGATTGTCCTGCAGCGGCATCGGGGGATGCACGAACGACATGGGGATCAGGGACGTTGACGTTGTTGTGCTTTCAGTGCCATACAAAGGTGTGATAACGCTTTTGAAAAGCCTTCTTCCTCATTTCAGGGACCAGATCGTCATATCGCTTGTCGTTCCCATGAAAAAGAACGAATGGTTCGAGTTCACGCCTCCGAAACAGGGAAGCGCGGCTCTTGAGATACAGGAAATTCTTCCGAAGACAGTAAAAGTGGTTTCATCATACCATAATATTTCGGCAAAGAAATTGGCAAACCTTGAATTGAGACTTGACTATGATGTTGTGGTTTGTGGTGATGATGAAAACGCAAAGAGAACAGTGATGAAGCTAACAAAAGATATTAAAACCCTGCATCCACTGGATGGTGGTGGTCTAAGATCTTCATATATGATCGAGTCATTGACACCTTTTTTGCTTAACCTTGCATTAAGGAATGGATTCTCAGATCTGGGCGTAAAGTTCGTATGATTAAATTGTATGACACTCTTCTTGACAAGTTCGGTCATAGGAACTGGTGGCCGGCAGATACTCCTTTTGAAGTTGTTGTGGGTACTGTTCTAACACAGCAGACCAGATGGGAGAATGTTGAGAAAGCGATAACAAATCTAAAAGTCAGAGGACTTCTTGAGGTGGAATCGCTTGCCAGAGCACGTATTGAGGATCTGGAAGAACTCATAAGATGCACAGGGTTTTACAGGCAGAAGGCAATGAGGTTGAAGGATATTTCGACTTTTTTCCTTGAGAATCCTGATATCCTTGATAGACCGATAGATGAGCTTCGGGGGACGCTTCTTGAATTGAACGGCGTGGGGGAGGAGACTGCTGACAGCATCGTGTTGTATGCGGCAGATAAGCCAAAATTCGTGATCGATGCATATACAAAGAGGATGTGCAGGTGTATGGGTATTGAGGGCGATTATGGGGATCTGCAGTCGCTTTTTGAAAGTTCCATACCCAGGGATGTCCCTCTTTACAAGGAGTTCCATGCGCTAATAGTAGAGCACGGCAAGCAGTTCTGCGGGAAAAAGCGGTGCAGAGAGTGTTTGCTTGTGGAAAAGGAATAGAATGCAAGTCTGCTATTTCAATGCCATGGCTGCGATCTCAGCTACATCCAGAACCTTTATCCTGTCATCAATTTTCATTCCTTTTAATCCATCTTCGAACATTGTCATACAGTATGGACAGCTCACACAGATAGTTTGCGGATCTTTTTTCAGAGCCTCCTCGACGCGAGCAACATTAATGCGTTTCCCTGCGGTTTCCTCAAGCCACATCCGCCCGCCGCCTGCACCGCAGCAAAAAGATCGTTCATTTCTGCGATCCATCTCAGCCGGCGCTTTTCCAGTGACAGAAGTTATTACTTCACGCGGCGCCTGATATATTTCATTATAGCGCCCAAGGTAACAGGAATCATGGAATACCACTTTGCCTATGTCCGACGGATCTAACCTGAGCTTGCCTGCCTTTACCAGATCATTGATCAGATCGGTATGATGGATAACTTCCAGTTCAATACCATACTGGCGATAATCATTCTTCAGTGTATTATAACAGTGCGGACACATGGTAATGATCTTTTTTATGCCTTTTTCATTAAACAATTTGACATTATCCCTTGCCATGCGATCAAAAACAAATTCATTACCAAGCCGGCGCAGGCTGTCGCCGCAGCATAATTCGTCTTTGCCAAGTATCCCCCATGAAATGCCCCCTGCATTCAGGATTCTTGAAATGGCCGCAGATACTTTCCTGCTTCGGGAATCAAAAGCGCCAAAACAGCCGGTATAGAACAGGTATTCAGTTTTCTCTGCCTCAAAAGGCCTGACATCAAGCTGTGCAGCCCATTTGATACGTTCTGCGGGAATAATGCCCCATGGATTGCTGCGCTGCTCAAAATTTTCAAAAAGAGCGGGCAGCTCCTCAGGGACTTTAGCTTTCATCTCAACAAGATACCGGCGCATATCAACGATCTTTGGCACATGCTCAATAAAAACAGGACATACTTCCATACACGCGCCACATGTTGTACATGACCAGAGAACATCCTCGGCTACGCTGCCTTCACGACCTTCGCCTATTAGAGGTAATACTGGCGCTTTTGCATTTTTGACAAGTTCGCCATTTTTCAATAGATTCACTTTAATATCATGGATAACAAGCCTGGGATTCAAAGGCTTGCCTGTATTAGTCGCAGGACAATTATCAGAGCATCTGCCGCATTCGGTACAGGAATATGAATCAAATAAATCTTTCCAGGTAAACTGGTCTAATTGCCCCACACCGAATGTATTCCCTTTTTTGAATTCTTCTTTTGGCTGTGTATTTACTTTGGTCTGGCTTCTGAAAAACACATTTGGAATAGAGGCCAGGATATGCATGTGCTTGCTGTAAGGCAGATAATTCAGGAAAACAAGCAATACAATAGCATGAAGCCACCAGAAAAAGGCGATATATACACTCAATCCTTCTGCTGGAATTTGTGAAAAAAAAGCTGCTGCTGCAAAACTTGAAATTGGCATGTATCCTACCGCTTCTTCAGTATCATTTGCTATCTCACTTGCGTGAAGACCGAAAAAAGCGATCATCAGCAAAGCGATCAGGCCAAGAATAATAAAAGCATCCCTGCTTCGCGCTTCCATATATGAAGGGGGAAAAGCGAGGCGGCGTATCATCGCAGCACACACGGCCAGCAGGGCAAGTATTGACGCGATCTCGATTATGAAAGCAAGCGGATGATACAATCCGGCAGGCAAAAGCGCGAAACTGACAGAATCCGGAAATAATCCCTTAAGCAGGAATTCTGTGTTGGCGATCAACAGTATCATGAATGACCAGAAAAGGACAAGATGGTTCCAGCCAAAGTGATAGCCGTGAGAAACAGTACACCGCTGCCCGAAAGCATAGTACAGGACGCCGATGATACGCTTTCCGATGTCATTGAATCGGTTTTCAGCTTTGCCCAGTAATACTAAACTAAAGCGCCTGTAGCAGCTCCAGATAAAAAGAGCAATGGCAAATGCAAAAACGATTGTGCTGATATTAAACGGCATGGCTTAATCCTCCAAAGACATCTTTTCTAAAATGGTAGGGACGAAAAATAAATTTATTAATCTCGTAAAACAAACCGCAGATAAACGCAGATGAACGCAGATATGTTGTTGTTTTGAAAACATATAATTGAGTTTGTTGTCACTTTTTGATCTCATGGTTTTCATATTTTCACTTTCTTTGCGCGCAATTCCCTGATTTGATTGATAATAGCTGGAACTACCTGGAACACATCGCCTACGATCCCATAAGTAGCGACCTCAAATATGGGAGCATATCTGTCCTGGTTGATGGCAACGATAACATCCGAACTCTGCATGCCAACCAGATGCTGGATAGCGCCGCTGATACCGCAGGCGATATATATCTTTGGCCTGACGGTCTTTCCAGTCTGCCCGACCTGGCGTTCTGCAGGCATCCAGCCAGCCTCAACCGCAGCACGCGAGCAGCCAACAACGCCGCCAAGCTCATCTGCGAGCTGCTGCAGCAAGTCGAAATTCTCACTCCCGCGCATGCCCCTGCCTCCAGAAACGATGACTTCTGCTGCTGCCACATCGATGCATTCCCCCCCCTTGTCCTTGATCACCTCTAACACTTTGACAGCCACATCTTCCTCTTTGATCTCAAACGATTCCCGGATTATCTCACCCTTGCGCGAGGTATCCTTTTCCGGCAGGAGCATCACATGCGGCCGCACCGTGGACATTTGCGGTCTGGTGCGTTCTGTAATAATAGTGGCCATGATATTTCCGCCAAAAGCGGGACGCGTTTGCAGCAGGAAACCTTTATCATCTATATCAAGACCGGTGCAATCTGCAGTAAGACCTGCATTGAGTTTTGTTGCAACTGCGCCTGCCAGATCCCTTCCAAGGCCTGTTGCGCCCATCAATAATATCTCTGGTCTGTACTTTTGCACAAGGTAACAGATGGCATTATTATACGTCTCAGTGCGATAGTAATGAAAAACAGGGGCATCTATTAAATACACCTTTTCAGCGCCATAGGCGAATGATTCGCTGCAGAGATGTTCTACATTATCGCCGATGACCACAGAACATAGATCCACATTCAGGGTTTTTGCAAGCTTTGCGCCCGCGCCAAGCAATTCCCATGATACGCTGGCAGGCTCACCATCAGTATGCTCCACAAATACCCATACTCCGCTATATTCCTTGATGCCTTTTACTACATCGGCTTTTTTGATATCTTCTTTTTCTTCTTCAGGCTGTTTTCCCTTTGCAGATACGGCAATTTCAGCAAGTATCTTCTTTTCTTCTTCTGTAAAATACATCTCAAGAGATTCCGCAGGGCATATTTTCAGGCATTTGCGGCAGCCGATGCACTTTTCAATGATTATGATCGGTTCGCCTTTTTCATTCATTTCAATGGCATCTTCAGGGCATGCGCTCTGGCAACGTGCTCCGCAGGCAATGCATTTTCCTGGAATAAGCCGCGCTACACCGCGGGGTTTTCGTGTCTTTTTCTCCTCCATAGTTCTGTCCACCTATTCAATACACAAAATGCTTTTTTCTTTGAGTTTATCAATCAATAACCTGGCAGCTTCTTCAGGTTTATTGACACCATCACCTATTATCTCACCTTTTGCTCTTTGTGGTGAAAATATCTTCCTGACCTGCGTAGCAGAACCCCTGAGCCCTATAGTATCTTCTTTTAATTCCATTACTTTATTATTCCATATTGGAACAGGGGTTTCCTCTGCCATCAGGCGCATAGGCACTGTCGGATAACGCGGACGGTTAATTTCCCGAAGCACAGCGACCATTGCCGGCAAGGGCGCTTCCACAATTTCGTACCTGCCTTCCAGTTTGCGTCTGACCCTGATCTTTTTGGTTTTCAGGTCTATATTTTCGACCCGGTCAACAAGTGTGAGTTGTGAATATCCAAGACGGGTGGCAATGCCAGGTCCGACCTGAGCTGTGTCCCCGTCAATTGTCTGCCTGCCGCAAATTACCAGACCCACATCTTCTTTCTTGCCAAGCTTCTTTATGGCTTCCGCAAGAACAAGGCTGGTAGCAAGGGTATCAGCGCCGCCAAAGGAGCGGTCGCTCAGCAGGACAACTTCATCTGCCCCGACCGCAAGAGCCTTCCTTAGGGTGACCTCGGCATTGGGAGGCCCCATTGAAATAACAGTTATGGGGAACCCATATTTTTCTTTAAGTCTCAGGCTTTCTTCCAGAGCATGAGTATCAAATGGATTTATTATGAAAGGCACACCTTCCCTGATCAAAGTCCCGGTAACCGGATCAACTTTGACCTGAGTGGTATCTGGAACCTGTTTTATGCATGTTACCACAATCATTTAATGCTCCTTCTAACCATTCTGTTACAAGATTTTGATCTAAATTATATTCTACATACAAGTATTAAACATATTGCATAAACTTGAAAATCTGTAATTAAGAATTTATATGTGAATAAATAAACACAAGCAAAATATTCAATAATGGCAAGATGTAATCATATCCTCATCCGGGACATCCCTCTCTTTGGCTGCATCGCTTTCGGCATCATCGACCGCGGGACGAATGTGCTGCAGGTGCGACCCATTAGCGAATGCCCCCTGTCGTGCGTATTCTGTTCCACGGATGCAGGCCCCCGAACAAAGCAGAGGATATCTGAATACATGGTGGACCTGCCGCAATTGCTTGCCGCATTCGAATGGGCTGCCTCGTACAAGGAGACAGATGAAATCGAGGCGCATATTGACACGGTTGGGGAGCCTGCTATGTATCCGCAGCTTGTTGAACTGGTGGAGGGACTTTCGAAGAACAGCCATGTAAAAACGGTCTCGATGCAGACCAACGGCATGATGCTGAATACAAAACTGATCGATGAACTCTATGACGTAGGGCTATCACGCATCAATATGTCCATAGAATCGCTTGAGCCTGAGCTTGCAAAGAGAATAGCAGGCACTGATGCTTACAACCTTGCGCGGGTGCTTGAGAACGCTGAGTATATCGCCAGGAATACAGGCATTGACCTTCTTATCGCACCAGTGTGGCTGCCCGGAATGAACGATGAACAGATGCCTAAATTGATAGAGTTCGCGCTTCGCATCGGCGCCGGGAAACGGTTTCCTGCGCTGGGGATACAGAAGTTCCTGCCGCATAAGTATGGAAGGAGACCGGGTAGTAAACCGATAGGCTGGGATGAGTTCTATTCGCGGCTGCGGAAATGGGAGGATGAATACGGCACAAATCTTGTGCTAAGACCTGAAGATTTCGGCAGTTTTGAATGTAAAGCCATTCCCCGCTCGTTCAAACGATATGAGAAAGTGAAAGTGAAGGTGGTTGGACCGGGCTGGATGAAAGGGGAAAAGCTGGCAGTGGCGCGGGACAGGGTCATCACGATCGTTGATGCTGACAGGATTCGTTCCGGAACTGAAGTGAATGTCAGGATGGAGAGGGTGGTGGATGGGATTTACATCAGTAGATGGACAAGTGGATAAAGGTCTCTGATTTTGAATCACATAAACAAAATAACGATTTTCTACTTTTTGCTTTGCGATATCGGGGCTTTTGCGGTATAGAATGTAATAGAATTCTGTCATGCTGATTCATTTTCTGCAAGCGCATCATAGAAAGCTAACTCTTCTTTTGATAAACCCAGTTGAACTTCTCTTTCATCATGCTCTTTTATTTTCTTGGCAACTTCATCAACTAAAAACTGTATGATTTCTGCTGTTGTCAG
>JBGOYM010000080.1:0-9040 GCA_041479675.1 Candidatus Methanoperedens sp. | reverse complement strand
GGGCAATAAGCGGAAGACCATTCGGTGAGGCAAATCCAGTGCTTGACATGGACCTTTCCGAGTTCAAGACCCGCGTTTCAGTCATCGGCAACCCACTTGCGGCAGGAGGGCTTGCATACGCCTTCAGGAAGCACGCAAATAATCCATGGACGCTCCCCAAGCTCATTAACAGGGGCTCAATAACTCCACTTGCTGCGGGTCTATTGAGTTTCCTTATAGACGGCCAGTCATCCATACTTGTGGCAGGCGGGGTTGGCGCAGGAAAAACTTCGCTACTTGCAGCAATGCTTCTTGAAATACCACAGAAATACAGGATCCTGACGATTGAAGATACACCGGAATTACCGATAGAGACGCTTCAGAGGGTTGGCTGGAAGATCCAGGGAATGCATACAAAATCGTCAGTTGGCGGCTCAGATGCTGAAATAGCTCCTGAAATGGCGCTTCGCGCTGCGCTTCGGATGGGGAACTCAACACTTGTTCTTGGGGAGGTCAGGGGTCCTGAGGTCAAAGTGCTATATGAAGCGATGCAGGTTGGCACTGCGGGAAATTCCGTCATCGGGACCATTCACGGCGCCTCCACAAGGGCGGTTTTTGAACGCATTGTGAACAGCCTCGGGGTTCCGGTCGCGTCTTTCAGGGCAACTGAAGCTGTAGTGGTCTGCCAGAACGTGAGGTTATCAGGCACCATGAGCAAGAAAAAGAGGGTCGTTCAGATAGCAGAAGTGACAGGAGGGGAATGGAAGGATAATCCTGATGCAGATGATATATTTAACGATATTATGTTATTTGATCCTGCTTCTGACAAAATCCTGGCTACTGACCTCCTGGATAAAGGGCAGTCAGAGCTGGTAAATAAGATAGCCAGCAAATGGGGGCTGACTATCGATGAGGCACTGCTTAACATAAAGATGAGGGCAATGATAAAGCAGACCATTGCAAATACCGGCAAGGAGAATCCTGAGTTTCTGGAAGCGGATGTTGTCGGAAGAGCTAACAATATGTTCTGGTACTACCAGGAAGAAGAACGGGATGAAAAAGGGAAAGTGGATTTCCAGGCAGTGTATCAACGATGGATCGATTGGTACAGCGCATTTGTAGAAAAAAACAAGTGAAACCATGGATGAATATCAAAACTGGTACTGCAGTGCCTGCAAGGTCGCATCTCAACGTTTTGGCTGGATGGTCGGGAACACGGATGAATACAGGAAAAAGAGCGAAAGGACCGTCAGCCAGGAGTTCAAGGATGCTTTAAATTTCACAGGTTATGATATCGAGCCGTGGGAGGCGCATATACTGGCTTATTCCGGTTTTCTGGTATTGCTTTTCTTGATGCTGGCTGTGGACGCAATTCTCTTTAGCTTTGCCAGATACGAGACTGATTCTCTTACGGCTGTTGCAGCATGCACCGGCATAGTCCCGCTTGCAGGGATGGTATATCTGAGTGAATATCCGAAGATACATGCAAAATTCATGAAAATACATTCTCTAGGTGATATTCCTGAGATACAGAGCTATATCGTAATGTCTATGAAGCTTGTATCGAATATGGAGAGGGCAATAACCTTTGCAGCAGAGAATTCCACAAGACCTCTTGCCAACGACCTCAAAAAGCTTATCTGGGACATCCATATCCGTACGTACAGCAGTATAGACGACGCGCTTATCGCTTTTGCCAACCAGTGGGGTAAGAACAGCGAATATTTCAAACGCTCACTCCACCTTGTAAAAAGTTCGGTCAATGAACCTGACGAGGCGCAAAGGATCATTACTCTTAACAAGTCGCTAGATATCGTTCTTGAAGGGACAAAGACGATGATGGACAGCTTTTCCGCACGCCTGCGGACCCCTACCTACGTCCTGTACTCGATCTTCATACTGATACCCCTGGCTCTGGTGGCGCTAATTCCTGCAGTGAGCATAGTCGGGGTCAGGATAGATACTGTAACTCTTGTCCTTATATATGATATCGTACTTCCCCTGGCAACGTTTTTCTATTCGGAATATATTCTCCTGCAGCGTCCAGCAACATTTGCTCCGCCGCATATATCAGACATGCATCCTGAATTATCGGGTATCAGAACAGTCAAAAAGATGACTATTTTTACTGCACTTACAGTCGGGGCGATTGTCGGAGTCTCAGGGTATATTCTCGTGTACATGGGGAATCCATTTGATATCATTTCACAGGAAGCAATGTCAGGGCTTCTACCCCGGACTTTCCCGGTGGTCTGGGCGATCACATCAATTATCACTATTTACTGCCTTGGGGTTTATACGCCGTATAAAAAAATACGGGATGGGATAAAGCAGATAGAGAGCGAATTCGCGGATGCGCTTTTCGTTCTTGGAAGAAGGATCTCTGAAGGGCGGTCGGCTGAAGAGGCTTTCGGGCATACTTCTGAAAACATGAAAGGTTCGAATATAGGCGAAGTATTCGCAGACGTGGCAAAAAACCTCACAGGCATCCGTACTACCCTTCATGGTGCAATATTTAATGAAGAATACGGAGCTTTCAGGTATGTGTACTCTGACAGGGTGCATACCACGATGAGAATGTTCACAGAGAGCGTACATAAAAGCAATGAAGCTGCGGGAGTGGCTATTATAAAGCTGGCCGACCATCTGAAGGAGCTTCAGGAGGTGGAGGATAATATCAAACGGTCACTTTATGATGTTACTTCGACGATGAGGGCTACCGCAATGATATTTGCCCCTCTGATAGGTGGCGTGACACTTGCGCTCTCTGAGGTTATCCAGAAAATTTTGCAGAATATCGCAAAAGAAGCTCAACTGCTCCCCGATGAGTTCAATTTCGGGGGAATGATGAATGAAGCGGGTACAGGAATGACGCAGAGTGTTCCTCCTGACATATTTCTGTTAGTCATAGGGGTCTATATGGTCATCCTGGTGATCATCTTGACCAGGTTTGCAGGTGGTATCGAGTACGGCGGCGACAAACCACAGTTCATGTACGACCTTGGCCAGATGCTTCCAATGTCGATCCTTGTGTTCACTGTAACTACTATTATCTCAAGATATTTATTCAGTTCAATGGTCTGATCATGGAAAGTAAATTCGATGTTTTTAAATACCACCTGGACTCAGTGGAAAATCCGGTGGATCATGTTGCGATTAAGAAAATTCAAAAAAGATGAGCAGGCGATCGAATTACCGATAAATATAGTTGTCATGCTGGTGGTTGGCATGGTAGCTCTGGCAGCACTGCTTGCGATCATACCAAAATCCAAGGAGAACCTGAGCGTGGATATAATAGATGTCAAAGTGAGCAATGATACTACGACCAAAGGCAATACTGCAAAAGTTGTGGGAGCGACAGACCATAAGGTAGTGGTGAACATAAAAGTCTATGATAAGAATAATAACCCGGTTGAAAAAGCAAGCGCTACTTTAAGTGGTGGTGGCGGATTTGGGACTGACCAGACTGATAAGAATGGTACGGCAACAATAATCCTTGGTAATAGCGGTACAATGGTTACGATCAGACCGAACCAGCAGAGCGTTGAGCTGAAACTTGTGGTTAAAGCAAACGGATTCTATGACTATGAGGATGAAAGGGCGGTACTGCTTTATCAGACAAGAGATTGAATCTGAATTAACTTTACTTAGATCATGGCTATTGGACTCCCGATAAAAATGGTAGTACTTACCATAGTGGGAATGGTCGGTCTTGCAGCCATACTTGCAGTAATAAGCAACAGTGAAGCCGCTATGCCAAAGCCAATGCATGCAAATATAAACGGCGGCAGCCTTATCATACTGTCCGAATCCCCTGACCTCATTGAACTGCCAGTTGAGGTCATAAACTCAAAAGATGGCACACCTGTTGAAAAAGCCAGCGCGGCGCTCTCCGGGATGTCAGCGGTAGCGATAAACATCACCGATAGCAGGGGAGATACAGTGCTTAAATTCAATAAAAGCGATCTCGAATTAACAGCGCAGGAAGGATATCTGAAACTCACTGTCAGGGCTGCGGGCTTTCGTGAGTATGAGAATGAGTTCGCTGTAAAAGTGGTCAATTAATCATCGATCAAGAAGTCTGAGACTTTTTATTATCTTCTGGTATGAAAAAACCACAGAGCGCACAGAGGACACAGAGAATTATTACAACTCTGTGATCTCTGCGTCCTCTGTGGTTGATTATCCTTACCTGTATCATTTATCTATGGGATTTAAAAAATCTCAATTTTTGAGTGAATTTACCTCCGACCAGAAAAAATTAAAAAGAATCAGAAGTCTGGAACACGGATTACACAGATTGGACGGATTTTCACAGATATTATAGTGTTCCGCCATACATATCATAAAAACAACGAACCGGGACGAACTCGAAACGAACTCTGGGTAATATGAGTTCGTCCCGGTTAGTTTTAGTTCGTTGAATTGATATTTCAAAATTCAATTTTTCTGGAACTTTGACCTCAAATTATTGATCGCTTTATCTATCGCCGCTCGATTGATGATCGCTTTACCTGTCGCAGGTCCCATATTCAATTTTGCTTTTATAGCTTCAATGCTTATGATCTCCTTAGAGGTCATGATAAATATCGAGACCGCCCCAAGAATTGTTATTATTCCAGCAATAAGGAACAGGTTGAGAGGTTCTTCCTTGACCGGCATCGTTGTCTTCTGACCCAGTATCTCCACTGTATAATTGCCTGGCGGCAGTTCTACCTTGTGTGAGAAATTAACTTCACTGTTTTTTCCGGGTGCAAGTGTGACATTGCTATTTTCAACGACCGTGTCGTTGATAATAAGAGCAACCGAAAGCATTCCTTCTTTGGTGCCTGTATTGGTGATGTTAGCCCAGACATAGACATTCTGTCCTTTATTTACTATATCAGGTCTGAAATTGATGTCAGACGCCTTGAATTCTATGAAAGGCAGCCTGACGTTGATCTCTCTCTGGACTGCAATATAACCTGGCTTTGAAGCTGCCAGATTGTGAGTTCCGCTTTCTGTGAACGTATATGTCAAAATGCCGTTTGAGTCTGTTGTGCCGATACTTTTTCCATCAAAAGTGATGTTTGCTCCGGGAATGGCATTCCCTGTGCCACTTACTTTGACCTTGATCGAGACCGGGATATACTGGTCAATGAATTCGGGGAGTTCGAAATTGAGCCTGTTATCCACATACTCATCTATCTTGACAGCTTTGGTAGCTTTTTCGTACCCGAGCTTGGTAGCTGAAAAGTTGTGCTGACCGGCTCTGGTAAGCAGGTAATCCAGGTTTCCCGTGCTGTTCGTGGTTCCAATGACTTCTCCGTCGAAACTCACTTCAGCGTTTCCCTCAGGTGTCCCTGCACCTGATGTTACGCCGATTGTTATCGTATCCTTGACCATCATGGATGACGGCACGCTGATGGAAAGCTGGTTTGCAGAAAGGGCAGTGCCGTTCGCCATTATGAAAGGATAGAACCTGACTTCAGAGGAATCTGCAACTTTGAACTTGATATTTCCCATCACATCAATGATACTGGCTGAGGATAAGGTGAAAGAACTTGGATTGTCCATCTGTATCTTATTATTCGAGACTTCAGATACTTCCATAATTCCGAATCTATCGCCCTGTTTGACTGATGTATATTTTTCCGATATCTGGAATACACCCTTTGTAAATGCTGCTGTGGCTTCTGTTCCCCGGAATATCTTATCAATGCGCAGAGCTATGATCGGCAGGTCATTGATAGCTCCAACTTTTGAAGGGGCATATGTGAATATTTCGCCTTCATTCTTCACGTCTTCGTATATTTCACTGCCATCTTTCAATAAGGACAACCAGACAGATGCCGCCCCTGCACCGATATTGACATCTTTGATCTTCAATACGTAACCATCGTTCAGGGTGAGCGTACTTCCTGCATATATTACTCTCTGGGTATCATCATCAACCAGTACCCTGTGGAGCTGCTGGGAGCCTATAGTGCTGATGTCTTTTGATGTTATGCAGGTACCACATCCAATATATCCTGCAAAATATGTATCAGCCATAAATCCGATGACTTTGAATGTACCGAATTTTGAATACTTGTAGCTGACTGGTTGTGGCGTTGAAGTATAGATAAGCGTCTCTTTGGGTACTGATGTACCACTTCTATTTATGGATAATTTCTCAGTTCCGACATCATCGTCTATGTTGTAGTAGAACCCTTCGAAGTTCATGGGGGTCCATTCAAAAGATGTATCATTATCCTGTGCTATCGTACCGCGCACCTCATATGTTCCTGATCTCTTCACCATGGGGGCAAAACGCAGCACGCTGCTGTTGTCTGCGACAATGAATTTCATATCACCCATGATATCAATAGTTGAACCCTGCGACAGTGTGAAGCTATTGCTGTTCTCCATTTCGATACCGCTGGCGGAAGCGGTTGTTATTTCCATTATTCCGTACCTGTTGTCCGATTTCGCAGAGGTATAGCTTTCTGATATCTGGAACATGCCTTTTGTGAAAGCAGCGCTCGTTTCCTTTCCTGAAAACACATTATCCACACGAATCGCGATGATGGGAAGATCTCTTACTGCTCCGACTTTCTTTGCATAGACGTATGTCCCGCCCTGTGATACAGGCTGGGTATCGATCTCGCTGCCGTCCTTCAGAAGGGAGAGCAATACAATCCTGCCTGTTGCATCTACATCTTTTATTTTAATGACGTATCCTTCCTGCAAAGTGAGCGTGCTGCCGGCTGAGACCACGCGCTGTGTTTTATCGTCCATCAAAATCTTATGGAGTTGATTGCTGTTCAGAGGACTGACAGGATCGCTGGTTATATCTGACTTTGTTTCGGAAGTATATCCAGCAAAATATTTGTCAGCCATGAATCCTATGACACTATAATTTCCCCATTTTTCTTGCTCGAATGAGACACTGTAGGGTTTTGTTGAGTATTTAAGAGCGCCTTCCTTTATGTTCCGGTTGTCGTATCTAAGCAGTGTTATCTCAAGTGCTTCATTTCCAACACCTGTATCCAGATCGTAATAGAATGCATAGAAACTCAGGGGGTCCCAAATGTAATTAAGACTATATTCATCTTGTTTACCACCGTCCCACACACGGTTACCTGTGGCGTAGGTCTTGGGGCGGACTGTCCAGTTCCAGTATGTGAGGCTACTGCCATTAGCATTAGTTGCAGTTACTGTGACGTTATGCAATCCAGTTGTTGGAATGGTGTTTGTATATGTGGATATTGCACCGCTAGCTACTGAACCATTATCGAAAACCAAGACAGTATCAATTCTCCATGTGATGTTTGCGGTCTGGTCAGAATGGGCTTTAAATGTAGCCGACTGACTACCAATTGTCTCGACATTTATTCCTGTGGGACTATCTTTAGTTATAGATGGTTTTGAAGGAACACCAGACACAAAAGGAGATAGGCTTGAAACTGTGCCTATTACCTCGCTGGTGCCTCCATTAACAGAAGTCGTAACATTATCCCATTGATTTGTGGAATCATTCCAGTGATACAACCTTACATCGGAAGCCGTATAACCTGATGGCAATGAGGTATATTTCACACGAAGGGTAATTGGTGCAGTATAAGTCGCAGTAGTTGAGATATCAATATAATAACCTACTGCAGTATATCCAGATGGGAGAGTTTTAGTGGAATTCGGTGTTTCAACTGTGTTCCCTGCTACCGTAACAGTTGCGAATGTAACTGTAGAATTCTGTAATGTTACATTTACTTGGCTCCCGGTCTGTGTGTTTGGTAGAGTCGAATTTGTGAGATTAACCCAAGTGGAATTGATATTACTTGAATTATCAACTGTTTGAGTAGAAATATTATGACTCGTTCCAGAACTTAGTCCAGTAGCGTTATAATACTGTGTGGTGAAGCTTCCTTTATAGAGAGAGTCGATATATACCCTGACTCCTGCAAAATCTGCATCATTGGGATTAGTCCAGCTCCAGTTTATCCATGATGTTCCATTGCCAACCATTGTTAAACCCGTAATGCTGGCTGGTGGCGTGAGGTCGGGCGCGTTTGTCACATTCCATGTCCATGTTCGCTCAACCGAACCATTGGAATTAGTAGCATTTGCTTTAACAATATAGACTCCTATGCCAGCCGAGCTGTTATTATATGAAGATAACGTTGCCATAGTTGTATTGGCTGGATAGAGAACGCCATCTATTATCCAATTTATTGTTGCTATCTGATTCAAGGTAATATTAAATTCTTGAATTGAGCCCACAAAAGTTGTTACTGTGGATAATGGATTGGAGCTTATGATAGTTAAGGGAATGGAAGGTAAATTTATTGTAACTATTCTTGTATTAGATACATACCAGTTCGACGGAGTTGTATCATTCGCATAAACAAAAAATGTATGAGTACTCCCATTCAATAAACTGGATTTATTCGTGTAGAAACTATTCCCGGAGCCTGTCATTGGATTTGTATCGTTATCACCATCCCAATTAAGAATCGCCATTCCCCCCGCCGAACTCAAAGATACACTGACGTTAATATAATCCACTAAAATTGTTCCATTGTCCGGTGTTTGTGCATCATATGTTATCGTTGGAGTAGCCGCCATAACCATCCAAATAACGTTTATCATCACCAATACTAATCCAATTCCTCTAACTACATTTTTAATTACCATATTTTCCCCTCATGTAGAGTCTCGATCATAATCATCCTTAAACCAGATCACCAGAAAGCATAATCCCTTCCGATAAACTAAACATCATAAGTACTCATTATATAAATAATTTCTCTGAGAAAAGCCAACTTGCGGCAGTTTAATCAAAAAATCCCTGCTCATGATAAGATGCTGGCTGATCGATAATTTATTCATGCTTCGAGGTTACGCGAAAATCCATGTCCTTAGCAAAAAAATAGGGGCAGGGATGATCGACCACAGAGTCGGCCATGAACCTGTGGTTCATAAATGAACAGGAAAAAAATATAGAGAAAACAACGAACTTATACGAACTGAAACGAACTCCGGCAGCGTGAGTTCGTATAGAGTTCGTACGAGTTCGTTGTTAATTTTTTTTTCATACCAG
>JBGOYM010000079.1:0-9046 GCA_041479675.1 Candidatus Methanoperedens sp. | reverse complement strand
TGAACGTCGCCCTGAGTTTTTCGGTCTCTATGTGGGAGAAGTCCTTACTCAATTTCTTTTTATGTTTTGTCATGCACTAATCCTCATTTTATTCCTCTATTATATTTATTATTATCACTTGCGCTTGTACATTCGGTTAATAATCATAAGATTTGATACGAAATACCCAATCCTTCACTGCCTCTTACAAAAGCAGGATGATGTTTCGCATACGACTATAGGGCTTCCTCGTTGCTCACCTTCTGGTAATACCTTGCTTGCGTCTCTTTGCTGTGCCCCGCTTTCTTAATAGAGACATCTGGATCACAGCCGCTCAGGTCATAGTGCTTTCACAACCGCCCCCATCGCTACCGCCTGCTCGACCCCTGCCTTGTCCTTCATCACAAGTATCATCTTATCGCGGAGTGGATAGCTCTCAACAGAGTTCTTGAGCAGTTCGCCGTACTTCTGGTACCTGCTGATTTCCACTGTGAACGGGGCAGGGTCTTCGATCAAAGTAGGGTCATAGCCTTTCTTATCGAGTAGTTTCATCACTTTGTTCCTTTCACCAGCGGTCGCCATCTTGAATCTGTACCGAGCCTTCTCATAGTACGGCTCAAGCTCCCTGAATAACTCAGGGTCATCGAAGAAGTGCTTGAAATAGTATACGCCGCCGAGCTTGAAGATGTTGATGCGCGGGCGCTTTTCTGTTGTGTCGAATGAGGGCATGAATATTTCCTGAATTAATAATGAATCCGGACAATATTACGCTTCCCCTCTCCCCGTATACTGGCTGAACTCCCACATCTGCCTTTTGATACCATCAAGAACACCTCTCGTCGCATCCTCCGGCAGCGCAAGCATAAGCCCACCGATATGCTTGCAAAATCTCCTCTCTCGCTGAGTTCTTCTCCAATCACCACAATCATGCAGTATAAACCACTTTTTAAGATCAATATAAACCGAATAACCTCGTACATCAGCTATGATCTTATCCTTGCTCAATTCGATCATCTCAATGTCTTTGATCTCATTTGCCCTATCAAGCCTTGAAGCATCAATATATTCCAGGAGCAAAGTCATTACATCCTCTTTTTCCGGCTCAAGAAAATCGTTGAGCGTCGTAGTCACAACTTTTCCTTTTACCTTTCCTTTCCAGTAATCCGAAATATGCTGCCTCGCTTCTTTCTGTTCAGTAGTAGCTACTCCCAGTATCTCCAATACGTCCAGGCAGTTCTCAGGCGCATAACCATGGTAATGATTGTTAAAGTAGCCATAAACCTGGGTACTCCGCGACATTTCTTTAATTCTTGGCATCCATTCTGCAAGTTCATCTTTTGAATAGCGGTAATTATACCACATCTTTTTGCCTCGCCCATGCCAACGTACATAGGCGATATCCGAAGAAAAACTGAAAAATATTCTGGATTTGCTCTCATCAGTTAATTTTGGCAATGTGAAGCTGGTATGGGAGATATGCGGTAAGGTATCAGATGGAACAGTTGAACTTATGCATGACATGGGAATAATCCACCGCACTGACATCTCAAGGGAAATGCCTGCTGTGGATTCCGACATAATGTACACCCGCTTATTCGGTCACGGAGAGCATAACCTGTACCAGTTCGATGATGCGGAATTATTGAAGATTGACACGATCGTAAAAGAAAGAGGCCGGGAGAATATTTATCTCACATTCCACGGGGCAAGGATGTATTCGGATGCTGCACGGCTCAAAGTATATGAAAAAAGCGGGACATTCCCGAAGGTCACAAAGGCTGCCGGGCTGGCATCTTTGAAGATTGTACTTGAGGAGGATACCGTGTTCCCAGCAAGCAACACAGCATCCTTCATCGAGGATTTCTTCAACCCTGCCGCAGATCGGGCAGGTCTCTGGCGCATTTAGCAAATCCATCACAACTTTATCCGTTACAGGTTTTTGATCCATATTTTTATTCATAATTATCTCCCGGGCTGACGCCCTTCACCCGCCGTGCGGGGCGTCAGCATCGTCGGAGCAGCGCAGACATCGCAGGAGGGCATGATAATGGTCTGTCGCCCACAGGCGGATGCGACCGACGAGAGCATTCGTAAGGGCAGACCTTTATCAATGTCCTCCGAGAAGTTGCTGCGCCCAAACGTTCGTACAATAGAAACAAATACAACCCTCGCCGAGGTCGAGCGAGGCGAGGGCGAGGCGCGCAGTCTCCGCTATCCAGAGAACCATTATTTCGCAGTAGCCGATGTGTGCGAAGCACGCTGAGGCTGCGTACAGCTCAACCTCATGAAGCCGTCCTGAGGTCTGAATCCCGGCCAACCAATCAATTCCTGACGCTGGGCGAATGTCCAGCCATATATCAGAAAGTCGTCCGGGGGCGATACCCCGGCGCAGGACATGTAGAGAGGAAGGCTTTGATCTTAACAGAATTTTAATTTCTCCACAAAACCAACTTTAAGACCGATCTTCCATCCGAACTCATCTTTTCTGGTGTAGATGCACCCTTCTTCTTTCAGCCTGGCTATCGCTGCTGGAGCATCTACCGCGCCTACACCTGTTTCATCGCAAAAATGATAGAAGTCATGGAAGTAGCGATACTTCTCTCCAGTCCTCTCATAGTGCTGCACCAGTACTCCTACTACTACTCGCTCGGGATCGGTGATGTCTGAACGATTGGTGAAAACTGTCAGGTTCAGTTGATGCGATTTTTTTGGAACTGTGTAAAGATGATTAATACTCGATTTATCTTTGATTAATGTATCATTAATATTCGATTTATCATTATTATTATTATTATTAATACTTAATAAAAAAAACCAAAAGGCGTTGCTGTCCATCCCCATCGTTCCTTTCTCTCAAAAATACTCCGTTTTTCGCCACCACGGCAATCAATTTATTTTCTTTTTTTGGCTTTGCTTTTCTTGTTCTTGCAGCTCCATTTGGGAGGGTTATATCATAGTTCATTTTGCGAAATATTCGGCCTCTTTCCTTTCGGCAGGTATTTTGCCAGCTTTTATCTCTTTGATAGCTTCCTCTATCAATTGAGTTGGAGTCTTATCGACGCACTCACAATAGAGCTTGGAAAAAATTAACATAAACCCATCTTCTAATCCGTATTAATAGTTTTTCTAATTGAGTTGTTATAAGCCCAAGTGCGTCCTTAAATAATTATACAGGACAATATATATTGCAAGCAGCAATAGAGTAAAGATGAGACTTTCTTTCCATTTCTTGTTCCACGATGCCCCGAAAAAGACACCTATTATGAAACCCAAAACATGGGAAACATAAGCCACATTTCCTGCTTCTCCTGTCTGGATGGCGACGATGTTGAATATGAAAAATACGATTATGAGAGGTCCTGTTGGGGACAGGAAACTGGTTGATAATTTCGGGCGACGGCTGAGGAGCAATGCAGCCATGACAGAAAATATTGCGGCTGATGCGCCAACCATCTGAGCACCGGGATAGACCGGGATGCTCAGGATAAAAGAGAGAATTCCCCCGGCAAAGAACACATATCCTGTGCGTCCATCGCCCACCTCATCCTCAAGACCATTCCCGAAAATGTACAGGAACAGCATGTTCCCGACAAGATGGACCGGGTTTGCATGGACGAATAATCCTGTCAGCAAAGTATGATAATTCCCATGCATCAGGGCATATTCGCTAAAGGCGAGGTTATTCTGTGTGAACCAGGCGTAAAAGCTAAATGCTGCACTCAGTAGTATCAGGATATTCGTTATCATTGCTTGCGTACGAGTTCTCTTGTATGCTTTGCGACCTCCTCAGGATCTATGCGAAGCCTTGCCACACCGCTTTCTATTGCAGCCTTTGCCACTGCTCTTGCAGTTTCAGGCGCGACTTCAAGGTTAAAAATACTTGGCACGATCATATTTTCATCCGGTTCAGGCACTAACGAAGCCAATGCATTTGCAGTGGCAAGTTTCATCTCCTCGTTTATGTCCCTTGATCTTGTATCCAGCGCACCCCTGAATATCCCGGGGAAACCGAGTGAGTTGTTTATCTGGTTTTGGCAATCGGAGCGTCCAGTTCCTATGATGCGGGCTCCGGCTCTTTTTGCTTTATCGGGCATTATCTCAGGCGTAGGATTTGCCAGCGCGAACACAATGGCGTCATCTGCCATGGAGCGCACCATTTTCTCTGATACTATCCCGCCAACAGATAGACCTATGAAAACATCCGCCCCCTTCATGGCATCTGCCAGTGTCCCCGACATGCCGTTCTTGTTCGTGTGTTCTGCAAGTTCTTTTTTATAAGGGTTCATTCCTTCCCTGCCCTTAAATATTATGCCAGCCGTGTCGGTTACGATGATATCCCTGACGCCTTCATCAAGGAGAAGCATGGCGGTTGCTGTGCCGGCAGCGCCTGCTCCGCTTATTACCACTTTAATCTCGCTGAACTTCTTCCCCACGACCTTCAGCGCATTGATGAGCCCGGAAAGTGCAACAGTAGCAGCTCCGTGCTGGTCGTCATGGAAAACCGGGATGTCAAGAAGCTTTTTGAGGCGTTTCTCGATCTCAAAGCAGCGCGGAGCGCCTATGTCCTCGAGGTTGATCCCTCCGAAAGATGGAGAGATGCACTTTACCGTGTTTACGAGTTCGTCGATATCCCGCGTATCAAGGCAGATGGGGAAGGCGTCTACCCCTGCAAATACTTTAAAGAGCATGGCTTTTCCTTCCATGACAGGCATCGCGGCATGAGCGCCTATGTCGCCAAGACCAAGCACGCTTGTCCCATCGCTCACCACAGCGACGAAGTTGCCTTTTGAAGTATATCGGTAAATATCCTCCCTGTTTTTCTGAATTCGAAGGCATGGTTCAGCCACGCCGGGCGTGTAGGCAAGGCTCATGTCTTCTTTTGTCTTGACCCTGACCTTGCTTCTTATTTCGATCTTTCCCTGATGCGATTCATGAAACTTCAATGCCTGTTCATATACGGTTCCTTTCATCGTTTATCTCCCTTAGTGCTTTTTCTACTGCTTTTTTATGTAACTGCGCAGCTTTATGTATTCCGCCTCTTGTGCCCCTTACCGCCCTGCATGGGTACTGCTGAACAAGAAGCCCGGCATAAGCTGGTGCATCCTCTATGCTTTTCCCGATAAGACCTTTTGCCATATGGTGCGTGCTCCCGCATGGAGCGCCGCGTATCACGTCAACCTTTGATACAATGCCGTTTTTTAAATTTATATTGACTTCCGGCATTCCGAAGAAGGATGCGAACATGTCCACGACATTGTCCCCGCATTCCCCTATTTCGCAGCAAATCTCATGTACCCCGATATGCATGTTGTATTTTCCGGACAGTTCATCAAGTTCCTGGCGTCCTCCTGCTCGTGACATGCCGCCTGCTATGATGACCCCCCGCGCGCCGTTCTCTCCTGCGAGGCGTACCAGTTCAGGCGTGAGGTCTGGATGAAGCGTGTATGCAATGACAAGGTCGCTGGATAACACTTTTTTATCGGGGTTCAGGCATTTGATAAATTCCTTCGGGTCTTCGATAAAATCAGGAAGCGACTCCGGGAGTTCTATGGAAGATACGTTAAAATCAGAATTGCTTTCTATGTTCTCGATGAGGCGGCATCCGTATTTTCCTCTGGTGACTACTCCGATAGATATCATTGAATTATTATGCATGATTATTTTAAATATGTTATTTCCTTATAAATAGCCATTGATGTATCAAAACATTCTTATCTTTTTACAATACTAAAGGAAAGTAATGACCCGTGTTATCCAGACATCACATTCTCTTGAAGGCAAGACCATTGTCCTTGGGATTACTGGAAGCATCGCAGCAGTAAGATGTGTTGAGCTTGCCCGCGAACTCATGCGGCACGGCGCGAACGTGCGTGCGGTGATGACAAAAGAGGCACAGAAGATAATTCATCCAGAGGCGATGAAATATGCTACGGGAAACTGTGTGGTCACAGAAATAACAGGCGCCGTGGAGCATGTGGAATTTTGCGGCATCGGAGGGAGAGCACCCCTTCTTCTTATCGCGCCGTGTACTGCGAACACCATTGGAAAAATAGCTCACGGTATTGATGATACAACGGTCACGACCTTTGCCACGACCGGTTTTGGCTCGGGTATCCCAATAATGATAGTCCCTGCGATGCATGAGTCCATGTACAACCACCCCATCGTTATCGAGAACATTGGGAAGCTCACTGAACTGGGGGTGGAGTTCATCAATCCCATACTTGAAGAAGGCGCGGCTAAAATTGCCTCCACAGATGAGATCGTGCTTCGTGTCGAGAGGGCGCTCTACAAGAAAACGCTTGCAAGAAAGCGTATTATCATCACAGGGGGCGCGACAGCTGAAGCGATCGACCCGATAAGGATAATTACAAACCGCGCTTCCGGGAAGACGGGGGTGGAACTGACGCTTGAAGCGTTCAGGAGAGGCGCGGATGTCACACTTGTCCACAGGGGCTGCATGGGCATCCAGGGAATATGTGAATTTAACGTGGAGAGCGCGCGGGATATGACAGAAACGGTGATTGAGGAGCTGGGTAAGGGATATGACCTCCTCATAAGCGCGGCTGCTATTTCGGATTTTACCGTGACCCCCTCTAAAGAAAAGATAAAATCGGGAAAACAGGTCAATATTGCATTGAAGCCCGCGCCCAAGCTCATAAAAGAGGCGCGCAGGAAATATCCTGACCTTAAGATAATCGGCTTCAAGGCTGAGACCGGGGTTTCCGAGGATGAACTGATAAAGCGGGCACGGAGTTCGATGGAAACATTATCACTGAGCATGGTGGTAGCTAATGATGTTTCTTCAGGCGGGATGGGAACGGAAGATAATGAGGTCTATCTCATAGACAGCAGTATAAAGCGCGTTGCTGGAACCAAGCGAGAGATAGCATTCGAGATCATGGATAAGGTAGAGGCGCTCATTTAGGATGAAAATAATTACCATCGAGCCATGTTTTACAAGAGGGGAAGAAGACCTGTTCAGCGGGGAGGCTGAACTGGGAAGCGTGAAAATTACACCGCAGGCGATGGAGGAGCTTAAGAAGCACTTTGATGGAGTGCAGGTTACGCCTGACAATGAGATGATGGTGCTTACCAACAATCCGGTTGAGAAGATCATAGTTTTCAATACCGGGCGCGCGATAATAAGGAGGATCGCAGGGAAAGAGACTGCGGTTGAGAGGTTCAGGATGCTGGAGAAGGTGCTGGGGGAAAGTATTTAAATTCAAAAACGAGTGGAGGTTAAAATATGGGAATACTTTCTCTCTGATGCACTGAATTCACACAGCCTGCGTCACTGGCGCTGCTCGTTATCATATTGATCGTAGCGCTGGTTCAGGGTTTCGTTGCGTTTAGTGGAATGCACGTCACAAACCGGCCGGACTGGAATTCCGGGGCATCAGGAGGATGCTCATGGGTTTAGCATTTCAGGTGGTCTTCTGGTATTTTATATTTTTTTCAGGCGCAAAACTCAAGTTAGATAATCAAAGTTACATAAAAAAAGAAATAAGAGCCAATAGAGCCCAATTTTGATATTCAAGATCAGCAGATGAAAGCAAATCAACTTACTTTTGGTTGATCACGATGCTTCCACCACCTAGCTGAGTTCCGTCATATTTTGTATCCGAAACGCCTGGTTTGTTGTCATAGACGACTGCGTCTCCGTTATCTTTGTCCCATATTTTGATTCTGAAGGCATCAACTCCGGCACCACCATTCAAATCACCATCAGTAGCAGTGAGCATAAATCCATAATTCCCTGCACCATTTATTGTTCCTATGCCTTTGTACTTTGCATTTGAACCTGCTATGACCAGCCATTCGTAATTCTCAGAGTGGAAGTTCATATCAGCGACTTTGAACTGGAACTCTGTTTGACCTGTCGGAATTGTTGCACCTTTTTTATATTTTGAAACAAAACCAAAGTTTGCTTTACCCGTAAGCATCGGATCGGGTGTAAAGGCTCCTTCTCGTGAGTCAATCCAACCTCCACCTGTTACAAAGCCAGCTGAAGGATCATAGACGGCAAGAAAAGTACATTCTGAATTACCGACATTACTAGCTGAATCTATGCTTCGAACACAGACTTCATGAACGCCTGCTTCTGAATATGATCCGATCTCTGCCGTAATTTCTTCAGTAATTTCGTCAAATGCTCCATCCTGTGCCCTCATGCCGACAAAGGTTTCTCCATCAACATTATATTCGGCTGAGGATATTGTAGAACCACCTGTTGTTTCATCACTTACTAATGCGGTGAGAGTTATACCTATGTTTATATGTACAGGGTTGGGATTTGATATTGCATTTGATATGATTGGCCCTTCATTATCGAAGCTGAGTTCCATGACCCAGATATCAGTGGAACATGGATCCACAAATATAGGTGGATCATTACAGACCCCTGACCTGTATGTTTCAAAGGCTATTTTATCTCCTCTATGACTCCATGCTGGATGACCATCATGCAAAGGATGGGTTGTAAGTCTTGTTTTTTCACTTCCATCACTTTTCATAATGAAAATATCGTTATTACCATATTCATCTGAAGTGAAAGCTATCATAGAACTATCTGGGCTCCATGAGTAAGGATCTTCCATTATTTCTGGAGTATTAGTGATATCAACTTTGTTAGTCCCGTCAGGATTCATTAACCATATATCAAACTGTCTCATATATGCTATTTTTGTACCATCTGGACTCCATGTAGGATATACTTCCCCATATCCTCCAACATTTTCAGTAGTTAATTTTGTATTTGTCCTTGCATCGAGGTCATAAACCCAGATTTCTGCGGGACAACCGATGCAGTATCTAGAGTAAACAATTTTCTTACCATCTGGGCTCCAAGAAGGACGAACACCTTCATAAATGCCATCTCCAGGTACAAGTATTTCAACCGAACCGCTGTTAACATCTTTCAAAGCTAGTATAACAATTCCTAAATAACATAACAATATTTATTAGTAAAGAGCGCTAATATAATAATATGCCATTTTTAAGCCAGCGCCCTAAACTAAAATTGACTGATGAGGAAACCGAAAATCTGACTTTATTAAGTGCTTCT
>JBGOYM010000078.1:0-9309 GCA_041479675.1 Candidatus Methanoperedens sp. | reverse complement strand
TGCCAAGATGATCTATATTTTTGCTTACATATCCCATAAGTTTCTAATTATGGTTTAAATAAATAAAAAGTTATGGTTTTTATCTGCGAAATGTGGGTGTAATCAGTCAATTTTTCTTGGCCTGTACAACCAGAACTAAAAACAATTCCAACAATAATAATGCAAATAAGCAATGATTTTTTCATAGTATTTCACCTACCTTCGAGCAAGGCGATATCCTCATATTTACTTATCTATCTGTTTTCAATACATGCCTATATTTTGAAAGTAATTAAGGATGCGCAGTTCAACCATCGTCCGCAGTCACAAACCCCGGACTTAAGTACGAGGCCTGTAGCTATCTGTTAACCATGATGTCTATCTGTAATCATTCACACCCCAAGCACATTCGCGATCGGCACCGGAGGCTTCACAGTTCCCGGTGCACCCGTTCCAGCATCCTCAATATTCCTTGCCCACAGGAAGAGGCACGTATGGTATGCCGTTGTGACATACATGGAAAGCGCGATAACAAGAACTATCATCACTACTGCGATCAATATCGCCAAAATCGCACCCGTTGTATTACTCATGGCGCCAAATATCGAAAATCCAAGAACTATCGCAACTATGAATCCAATGATCGTGAGCAATCCTGTCACAAATCCTACAGCTATCTCGCCCACGCCTATAGGAAGAAGGTGTTTTTGCATTATATCAGTAGCCCTTGCCACTGCGCCCTTTAAGTCCCTGTCCTCTATCACTATTGCAGGTATTATGAAATAGGTGGCTACAGTCCATACGCGCTCGATGAATCCAAGGATCATTCCTGCAAGACCCCCTGCAGCGCTTCCCTCCCTTCCTCTCTTCCCCCTGAGTACGCCTGTTACGACCTTCACAATTGCGGAGATTATGCTCAGATAGAATAATGTCACTGCATTCTTCTTCGTAGCTGCCCATGCTTCAGACATCGTCGCATCGCCGTCCTTAAAGTAATCATACACAAGGAACGCTGTCATGCCTGTGAAAAAGTAGGATATATAATATTCTCCCATAAGCACCAGGAATACAAGGATGTAAACGAGTTCAGAGGGCATCGTTTTACTGGAAAGATAAATGGCTATGCCTGTTATCGCTGTAAAAAAAATCCCCAGGAATATCGAATAAATGGAAGGTTTAATAAGGTCGCCGTCTTTTGTTATCAGAACAAAACTCTGTTTGATGAAAGAAAATCCTTTGAGTATGTTTTCAAACATATCCAGTTCTGTTAATATTGAATAGATAAATACTTTTCGAAGGTTTTTGTCCGAACTATGGAGTCATGAAAATATGAAATGGTGATAACTTATTAATGTGAAACCCGTATTATGCATGAGATAAGCATGGCTGAGAGAATTGTCTGCAGGAGAATATCATGAAGCTCGCGTGGGGCATCACTGGCGCCGGGCATTTCCTGCGCGAAAGTTTTGAGATTTTCAAGAAAATCAAAAAATCAACCCCGGATATAAAAGTGACAACTCTTGTCTCACGGGCAGGTGAAGAGGTGGTCAAGATGTATGGTTTGGAGAATGACCTGAACTTTATATCTGACGGCTCATACCTTGAAGAGATCTTTCTTGAACGCGAGCAGGGGGCAAGCGTCCCAAAGACCGGAAGGTTCCTCCTGGGGAAATACGATGCACTTATAATATCTCCTGCAACTTCCAACACTACAGCCAAGATCGCCTGCGGGATAGCTGATACCCTTATAACAAATGCTGTGGCGCAGGCGGCGAAGGGCGGCGTACCTGTGTATATCGTCCCCGTAGACATTGCAGGAGAGATAGAATCCAGAATGCCGTTTTTCATCGACAGGGAGATCTGCATGAAATGCGAAATATGTCCACCGGGGGATTATTGCCCCGAACATGCTATAACAGACCAGATCGACCTGCTCAAGTGCAATGGATGCGGGAGATGCGTGAGCCTGTGCAGCTACGGCGCGATAAGGGGTGGGATGGTTAAACTCAAAGTCCGTGATGTTGATGCGAAGAACGTAAGTCTTCTACGGGAGCTTGAAGGGATTACGGTGATTGAAAATCCTCAAATGATTTTTGATCATGCTGCAAAAACCATGCAAAAATTGAAGTACTAAAGGATATAAAAGGAGAGGATTATAGAGGTCATATCTTGTTTCCTAATAAAAAAGTTCAGACATTAATAGGTACGCGTGTACAGGTTGAGATGAAAGGAGATAAAAATACCCTTGAAGGAAGGCTTGAGAGTGTTGATGATAACCTGAATTTGCATCTTATTGACACTTTTGAGATCGCAAACGGGGCAAAGTCACGTTCTCTGGGTTCAGTAGTTTTAAGAGGCAATAATATTATTTTACTGTGCCCTGTAGGGGAATAGAATGGAAATTGAAGAGACAGTCCTTAAATTAATAAAATCCAGAAAAAAAGGCATCCTGCAGAACGAGCTATGGAAAAAAGCCGAGATTGACCGCAGGAAATGCTCACGAATCGTTGATAAATTAGAAAAAGAAGGGAAAATAGTCAGAGAACGGGAATCGACCAGGGGCACACGGACTTACCGTATCATGTTTACCGAGAAAAAGGAAAAGGAGAAGGTCCGGGATTTCAAATTGTTACTTGTCAAAGATATGTTCGCCCCATGCACCGGCTGCGCCATTGAATGCGCGCCTGAACAGTGCATACCGCTTTCTGAATGGGTTTTCCATCTTATTGAAGAACAGTAAGTCATCATGCCTTGTAATAGGGCTCCCTGCTCAGGACTGCCTTTCTGAGTAGCTCTTTAATTTCCTCAGGCATTGCCCCATCTTTAATTTCTATCAGGTTATCATTTCTCATAAGGCAGGGTTTCAACTTCCCGCTCGAAGTAATGCGAAGCCGGTTGCAGCTTGCGCAAAAGAGTGAATTGTCAATTGGTCGAACAAGTTCCACCTCGACACCGTCAATGAAATATTTTTTTCTCCTGTGCATCTCCCGTTCGATCACACGTGAAGCTCTGGATTCCAGCATTCTTTCCACGCTGTCGATATCTACCATGAACTTGCTTATACCCCTGAAATTCATGAGCTCGATAAGCTGGAGTATCACGCTGCCGTCGTACCTGCCTACGAAATTAATAGCATCATCGATCTCGCTGTGGTTGATGCCTTTAAGAAGGACCATATTGAGTTTGACCGGAGTCAATCCCGCATCTATCGCCGCATCAATTCCTTCTATTACTCTGGGGAGCATATTCGGATAACCTGTTATAGCTCCGTAATGCTCCTTATTGATAGATGGAAGGCTCACGTTCACCCTGTCAAGACCGCTATCCGCAAGTGATGCCGCGCGATGTGAAAGCAGCACTCCGTTCGTGGTGGCTGATATGTTTTTTAAGGCTGGAAGCACGGCCAGTATCTCCTCAAAATCCTCCCTCATGAGCGGCTCACCTCCTGAGAACTTCACTTTATCTACCCCGAACTCAGACGCAGCCGTGACTATTCTTGCGACGGTCTCAGGAGTCATTTCCTGTGCAGGCGCCTGGTTTTCCCCTTCCTGATGGCAGTAAATGCATTTCAAATTGCACTTTTTCGTTATCGAGATACGCAGACTTTTTATGACCCGACTGTAATTGTCCGTAAGCGTGTTATTCATGATAGTTGTTTTCCCTGTATATTGATATCACGTTCCAATATTAACTTTTTCTCAGACTGACACGCGGAATAATCCAGTTTCCAATTTCTGTATGTTGAATTTCACGCCCAGGAATTGTTCTATGACCCAAATGTTGGTCCTGGTGTGAAGGGAGATCTTCCTTGTTATGAAAGAACCACCTCCGGCTAATGCCATATATGGAATTAACTGGTCAGCCAGATAGACGTCAACTCCTGCTCTTGATTTTAATTCAACAAGTAATGCCTCTGCCGCTAAACTCCCAACTTTTTCGGCTGGCAGCCCGGGTTTTCCAAGCGCACTCCCTCCCACACATCCGCACCAAAGCGTCAGCCCGCTTCCAGTTGACAGGTTAGCCCCTGTTATGACTGTGATCCGGGTATCATATCCCTCCTGCTTGAGAATCTCCTGGGCAGACGACGCCTGTCTTTGGGCAACGTGGACAGGAAGATTTGAGGAGTGGGAGATCCCCTGGACAAAATCGTATGCATTATTTTCAAACACAGTTCTTTTTAATTTCGCCGGAGTTATTGCAGCTTCGACGCGGCCTTTGCCTCTTGGGTAGTATCCCCTGCTTACAAGGCGGATGATGCAGTCATATCCCATTCGTGAAAACGCGCCAAGTGTGACAAAGCGCATGTAATCGATTGTAGGACACCATGAAACATCAGTTCCACCTGAGATCTTAAATTTAACATTTTCAGGAGAATGAAGCGCTATGGGCATCAGGCACTGCAGGAGAAGCGTTATACTCCCTGCTGTGCCGATATCGATATCATATATACCCCCTTTTATTTTCCCGGGTGCGAAGGTAAGGGCAGTGGAATGAAGCGCACAACCGCTAACTTTCCCATCGCAAAGGGCAGCGGCGCTCTCCACGGCTTTTACATGCTGCGCCGAAAGTCCTGGTTTTGGCCTCATCTTCCGGATATTATTTATTTCAACAGATTCTCCTGTTACTGCAGAAAGCGCCACGGCAGTCCTTAATATCTGCCCCCCACCTTCACCATAAGATCCGTCAAGCTTCATAAATGATCATATAGTCGGGATGTATTTTAAATACATGTTACCTAATATAAGGGTTAAAGGAGGCTTTGCCATAGAGGAAAAATCATCTGAACTGAAACCCATAAAAGCAACTTATGCTGTCCTGGGTAGCGGCGGCATAGGCCTTGCTCTTGCCAATGAACTCGAAACAAGAGATAAAAATATCATTCTTATAGATAAGGATGCAGCAAAGGTAGATACATTAAAAGAGCAAAACCTCAATGCGCTGCAGGGCGATATAGGTGAAACTGATATTTTTGGTAAATTCGACCTTAAATACCTCAAAGCTGTTTTTATCATGAGCTCTGATATCAAAGCGAATAAAAGTGCTATTAATTATATAAAGAAAACAGCGCCAGATGTTCAGGTTGTTACAAGAGCAAATGATAACCAGCAGAAAGAAGAGCTGGAAGCAGAAGGAGCTGATCTTGTAGTCCTCCCGTCAAAACTCCCGCATAAGTCCATTGCCCTGGCAATAGTCCATTATATAGAGAAAAACACATCGGTAAAAATGGCAAGAGACCTGAAAAAATTGATCGCCTCTGTAGGGGACGGGAAGTTCGCTATCGTGGTCCACAACAATCCTGACCCGGACGCGATCTCAAGCGCAATGGGTTTGAAAGAGATTGCAAGCAGCGTGGGGGTGAAGGCAGAGATCCATTACAAAGGAAATATAGGTCATCATGAGAATAAGGCGTTCGTCAATCTGCTGGATATCGAATTAGATCAGTCAACAGATCTTAATGTCTCGGATTATAAGAAAATAGCCATGATCGAATGCTCAACCCCGGGTACGAACAATATGCTTCCCCCTGACACGCAGGTCAGCATAATAATAGACCACCATCAGGCAGAAATCGAAGAGATAAGGGCTGAGTATGTAGATATAAGACCCAACATCGGCGCGACAGCAACCATTATGACAAAGTACCTTCAGGACCTTGATATACCGATCAATACAGAGCTTGCCACAGCTCTTTTATACGGGATCAAGGTGGATACTGACGATTTCCGCAGGAACACAGACCCTGCAGACCTGATAGCAGCGGCGTATCTTTACCCACTTGCGAACCACGACATTCTGAGCAGGATAGAGACGCCCAGCAGGTCGATAGAGGAAATTGAGATCCTGGGGGATGCCATCAAGAACAGGGAAATAAAGGGCAGCTACCTGCTCTCGAACGTAGGGCCCATACACAACAGGGATGCCATGGCGCAGGCGGCGGATTATCTGCTCTCTCTGGAAGGGATCACAACGACCATCGTTTTCGGGCTGGGAGATGACCATATATACATCTCTGGAAGAAGCCGTGATGTGCGTATCAACATTGGGAAGGTGATGCAGGATGCTTTCGGCGCGGAAAAGGGTGGGGGTCATGCAATGCTTGCAGGTGCACAGATACCGCTCGGGGTGCTTGGCGGAACAAAGGACAAGCAGACACTCATGAAACTTGCAGAAGAGGTTGTTGTGAAAAGGCTGCTTTCTGTCATAGGCATACAGAAAGAACCTGAGTAAGACCCTGGATTTTCCAGAATAATTATGTATTACCTTTACAATTAGTACCCAACATGCAGGACGAGTATCAACTTGATTATTTCAAAGAGAATGGCTTCGTGCGAAAAACGTGCCCGAAGTGCAAAACGAATTTCTGGACAAGAGATACAGATACAGAGTTCTGCGGAGACCCTCCGTGCGTTTCATATTCATTTATCGGCGCACCCGTTTTCAAAAAAGAATATGACATATCAACCATGCGCGAGGCATATCTATCATTTTTCGAAAAAAACGGGCACACAAGAGTGGATCGCTATCCAGTTATCGCGCGCTGGCGGGATGACATATACCTCACAATAGCATCGATCGCGGATTTCCAGCCTTTTGTGACATCAGGGCTTGTCCCTCCACCCGCAAACCCCCTCACCATCTCGCAGCCATGCATACGGCTTGACGATCTTGACGCCGTAGGAAGAAGCGGGCGGCATCTTACCACATTCGAGATGATGGCGCACCACTGTTTCAACTCACGGGGGAATGAGATATACTGGAAGGACAGGACGGTTGAGCTGTGCGATAACCTTCTGTCTTCGCTTGGTCTTGACCTGAATGCCGTTAACTATAAGGAGGCGCCATGGGCAGGAGGTGGCAACGCGGGGCCCAGCGTGGAGGTGCTTGTGGGAGGGCTTGAACTTGCAACGCTTGTGTTCATGGACTTAAAGCAGGCTAAAGGCGGTTCGATCCAGATCAAGGGTGATACCTACGAGAAAATGGACAATTACATAGTGGATACAGGCTACGGGCTTGAGAGGTTCGTGTGGGCGTCCACGGGCTCACCAACTATATATGATGCGGTGTTCCCGAAGATAGTAAATGAACTCATGGACCTGGCAGGTATCGAGCACTCGATAGAGAATCCTGAATATGCGAAGATATTCTCTCAGAACGCACGCTTTGCAGGCGTGATGGATATCAGCGGACAGGCAAATCTTCTGCAACTTCGAAAAAAGGTCGCGGATACCATTGGAACGACTGTTGAAAAGCTCCAGAAGCTCATGGTTCCTGTGGAGAGCGTATACGCCATAACCGACCATTCAAGGTGCCTTGCGTTCATGCTGGGTGATGGGATAATTCCATCCAACGTAAAAGCTGGTTACCTCGCAAGGCTTGTACTTCGCCGGACGCTTCGCCTCATGAAAGAACTGGATATCAGGGAGCCTCTTATCGAGATAATCGAGATGCAGATAAAGAACTTCCCCGAATATCCCGAGTTCAGGGAGCGACTTGATACGATCAGGGAAATAGTGGCGCTTGAAGAGGAAAAATATGCTGATACCATAGAGCGCGGGACAAAACTTGTCAGAAAAACTGCGCTTCATTTCAAGGAGAAAAAGGAGAAAATGCCACTTGGTGAATTGATCCAGCTTTATGATACTCACGGCATCCCGCCTGAGATAACGCGAGAAGTGGCAAAGGAAGCCGGGGTTGAGGTTGAGCTTCCTGACACGTTCTATTCACTTGTGGCAAAAAAGCACAGCAAGGCAGAGGAGGAAGAAGCAGAAGAGATGCCTCTTGAGCTTCCGCCTACCAGAAAGCTGTATTATGAGCAAACAGAGCAGAGCGATTTCGAGGCAAAGGTGCTTGAGGTTGTCGATAATAAAATTATCCTTGACAGCACGTTATTTTATCCTGAAGGTGGAGGTCAGCCCGCTGACCATGGTACGCTGTCTATGGAAGATTACATCGCGAATGTGGTGGGCGCCCAAAACATGAACGGGGTTATTGTGCATGAGACTGATTCGGACTTCGGGTTCAAGAAAGGAGATACTGTAAAAGGAAAAATAGATTGGGAACGCCGCCTTGCTCACATGAGGCATCACACTGCCACGCATATCGTGAACGAGTCCGCGAAAGCAGTGCTTGGAAAACACATCTGGCAGACCGGCGCGCAGAAGTCCACTGACAGGGCAAGGCTTGACCTGACGCATTATAAGCGAATAACCGATGACGAGTTCAGGGAGATAGAACTGCTTGCAAACAGGGCTGTTATGAGAAACCAGACCGTGCATATTGACTGGATGGACAGGGTTGAAGCTGAAAAGAAATACGGATTCGTGCTTTACCAGGGAGGTGTGCCGCCGGGAAGAGAGATACGCATCCTGCGCGTGGGCAGCGACGTGGAAGCATGCGGAGGGACGCATGTCTCGAATACAGGGCTTATCGGGCCTATAAAGCTCATCAAGACAGAAAGGATACAGGATGGTGTGGAGCGCATCGAGTTCTCGGCTGGCGAGGCTGCTGTGAAAAGGATGCAGGAGAGGGATGAGCTTTTGAATAAATCCTCTGATGCGCTTCGCGTTTCGCCCGAACATTTGCCAGATACGGTGAACCGCTTCTTCAATGAATGGAAAGAATTCAAGAAAGAGAACGAACGGCTTAAGGCTGAACTTGCGGAAGCAAGGGTGAAAGGGATGATGAGTGAATCTGTTTTAATCCCTATAAAAGCGAATATTTCTGCAAAAGATGAACTAGGGATAAAAGGATTGAGAGTAATATCAAAGAAGTTCCCGCATGCAGATGTGGAGGAGCTTATCAAGGCTGCCACGGAATTCAGCAAGAACGATGATGTAGTTGCAATTCTTGCAAGCGAATCTGGCGGCGTGAAAATAGTGGTCGCAGCAGGAGTGCGCGCCCAGAAGATGGGTGTGAATGCTGGGGCGATAGTACGCGAGATGTCAAAGCTCGTCGGTGGAGGTGGAGGAGGGAAGCCGGGGATAGCGCAGGGGGGAGGGACTGATGTGGAGAGGATAGAGGAGGCGCTGGAGAGGGGAGTGGAGATGGTGAGGGAGAAGGTAAGATTGATGGATTGATGTAATCAATTTAGCGTAATTTTATTAAAATCCAAATCAACCTCAAAAACTTCTATTCCATTCCGCGCTGCATCATTTTTACAGTCCTGACTTATTTGCGTTGCAATTAAGAAAAATCTTGACGCTTTAGGATAATTTGAACGATAGCGCTTTATTTGTTTTATTGTTTCACTGTCAGCGTCGCCTTTACATTCAATTATAACCGTTGTACCATTTTTGTCTTTAGCTAAGAAATCAGGCCGATTCTGTTCAT
>JBGOYM010000077.1:0-9392 GCA_041479675.1 Candidatus Methanoperedens sp. | reverse complement strand
TGGATGGACGCTTGGTATACTTGTGCTGTATTTTACTCTGGCTAACATACCATTGTTCGGGCTTGATAAGAACTCGATAGACCTTTTCGAACTTTACCGGGCGTTCTTTGCCGGCGCCTCGGGTTCGCTTATGGTGCTGGGTATAGGTCCGATAGTTACTGCATCGATCGTACTGCAGTTACTTGTGGGGGCAGGCGTAATTAAAATGGATTTGAGCGATCCGCATCAGCAGGCTATTTTCCAGGGGCTGCAGAAACTTCTTGTATTCGTGATGGTGGCTCTTGAAGCACTTCCTCAGATACTCGGCGGTTACATGCGACCTGATGAGGGGCTTGCCGCCATGCTCGGTGTGCCCGGGAGTTATATCACCATACTTCTGTTCATCCAGATATGCATCGGAGGCATACTTATCCTGTATATGGATGAGATAGTCTCCAAATGGGGAATTGGCTCAGGCGTTGGATTGTTCATTATCGCAGGTGTGTCCCAGCAGATCGTCACAGGTATTTTTAACTGGAAAGCTGATAATACCGGACTCCCGATAGGGCTTATCCCTAAATGGGTATATCTTGCGGGACCATCGTCACCCATATCAGGTCTTGATTATATCATGAGACCGGAAGGTATACAGTATCTGCTCGTCCAGGGCGGCATTCTGGCTCTTGTAAGCACCGTTGTCATCTATCTCATGGTGGTGTTTGTGGAAAGCACACGCATCGAGATACCTCTGGCTCACGCTGCGGTTCGGGGTGCCCGCGGGCGATTCCCTGTTAAGCTTATCTATGCAAGCGTTCTGCCCATGATCCTTGTGAGGGCACTCCAGGCAAATATCCAGATGATCGGGCTTATCCTTTCAAGTAAAGGTATAACGATACTGGGAGAATATAAACAGGGAACTCCTGTTGGTGGTCTGATGTATTATCTTGCACCTATCAACAGTCCCAGTGACTGGATACCAAATCTTGTCGGATCACATTTCACAAGCGTTGGAGCAGCGGCGCCTGCTATCTGGCAGATAGTGCTACATGTGCTGACAGACGCTTTCATGCTGATAGGTGGAGGTATTGTTTTTGCTCTCTTCTGGATAGAAACGACTGGAATGGGTGCAAAGAACGTGGCTGAGAAGATACAGAAGTCGGGTATGCAAATCCCCGGCTACAGAAGAAGCAGCGGGACGCTTGAAAAGGTCATGCAGCGGTATATCCCCAAGGTGACAATCATCGGCGGCGCGTTCATTGGTTTTCTCACGCTTGTCGCAAGCCTTATGGGTACGATCGGAGGGGCGGGAGGGACAGGATTGCTGCTTACTGTGAGCATAATGTACAGGCTGTACGAGGATATCGCCAGCCAGCAGATGATGGAAATGCATCCAATGATGAGAAGCTTCTTCGGAAAGGAATAAGAAGCATCCATTTTTTTTATGAATAAGATAATTTTCAAAGATGCCAGAATTACTCAACCGCAAGAAAACCAGCCAGAGCAGATAAAAAAGATATTTCCGGAGATTTCACCTGTAAAAAAGGGAGATATTGTTGCTATAAAAATACATCCGGGTGAATATGGCAATACAACTCACGTTAGACCTGTAATAGTCAGAACTGTTGTTGACCTTGTGATAAAAGAAGGCGGCATACCTTTTGTAACAGACACAACGACCTTATACAAAGGTATGAAACTCAATGCCGCAGAACTCATCCAGGGTGCAGCCATGAATGGTTTTACCCATGCAAGCATGAATGCTCCCTTTATTGTTGCAGATGGGTTAAGAGGCGGTGATGGAAGAGAGATAAAGATCAATGGAGATGCGCTTGATAGCATTACAGTCGCTTCCGGTATTGTCGAAGCTGATTCAATGATCGTCATCTCTCATGGGAAAGGGCATCCGGCATCAGGATTCGGGGGTGCAGTCAAACACCTTGGTATGGGATGTCTTGACAGGGCAGGGAAAATTAAAGTCCACGAGGTGGGAAGACCTTCAATCGATCCTGAAAAATGCATCCAGTGCGGGGAGTGCGTGGAAGTTTGCCCATGGGGCGCAATAGATCCACCCATTATAGACCATTCCAAATGCTGCGGTGAGTTATCCTGTGCAGACGCCTGCCAGCAAGAGGCGATCATACCCCCGCAGGATGCCTCTAATAAAATGCAAAAAAGATTGGGAGAAGCAGCATTAGGCCCGATCAAGGCGCTCAGAGGGCGTATCGGTTATATCAACTGGGTTTATGACCTTACCCCTGGATGCGATTGCTTCAATTTTTCAGGCGAGCGTTTTGTAGAAGATATAGGAATACTCGCAGGAACCGACCCTGTAGCTATCGATTCTGCAACGATCGATCTCATTAATGAACGAATGAAAAAAAGCGAGAAGTCAATATACCATGTATGGGGCGTAGATCCCTTCATACATCTGGAAGCTGCTGAAAAAATAGGATGCGGTAGTCGAAAATATTTAAATCATTAAGGAGTGAGAATATGCCAGAAAATGATGAGCTTTCAGTGATACGGAAAAAGAAACTGCAAGAAATGATAAGACAGCAGTCTGAAAAAATGGCACCAAAACGTGCCACTGTTATCGAAGTGTTCACCTCTCCCACATGCCCTCACTGCCCGAGGGCACTCTTGATGGCAAAAGAGGTTGCTGCTTCGATGCCCGGGATAAAGGTCGTGGAGCAATCAACAGCAACACCCCAGGGGTTCGCAAAAGCTGCATTTTATGGTGTACAGGCTGTCCCCACCGTCTTCATTAACGGAAAACGCGCTTTTGTTGGCGCACCGCCTTCAGTCGAGGCGCTGCGACAGGCGGTACGATCATGAAACTTTTTAGTTAGTTCCTGTAACCACAGAGTACACAGAGAGCACAGAGCTTCGCCGCTTTTTCTCTGTGTACTCTGTGCTCTCTGTGGTTTTTTAAACCAGAAGGTAAAAGTCCCATCCTTACCTGATCTCAAATGGCACGCACTCAATCTCCCCGCCGGTTCGACCATTTAACTCCACTCCACCTTTTACCCCTTTAACTTCAAGCCCATCGAACTCATCAGCCCCGCAGAGTATATCCTGCTCAGGATGCGTCCCTGGAGTTATACTGCAGGAGAGTCGCGTCCTCGGTCCGGCTGAGACCACAACCTTAAGACGCTTGGATGCAGGGTGGTTTTTTGGCAGGACAATGAACGGTGAACCCACCTCACGTATCATATACAACACGCATTTTATTCCATTTATGGTCTTTTCGTCTGTCCCGAAACCAGAAGCTACAAGAAGGTCTTCGGGGTCAAGCGCCAGAATTATCTCCTCTTTTTCTGTCTCAAGGAAAAATTGAGTGTGATCTCCTGCCTTGACTATGCCCAACGTCCCTTCCTTTCCCCGCAGCAGAAGCATTTCATCATAGTTTAGAGGGATCATTCTTCTTTAAACATCAGGCTCACTTTGGTCGAATGGCATGATGGGCACGTCACTTTTTTCCCGACACCTCTGAACTCGTTCTTGCATTCACCGCACTTGTAGAATTTCGCGTTCAGGGCTGTAATCTCGATATTGAACGCATCACCGACGCTGCACATGTTTTTGTTCACCTCCGCAATATTTGGATATATACGTTTAATCATGTTAAGGATATATTAAACTTTCTTCCGGCTTACTTTCACACCGCACACATTAGATTTATAATCATAAGGGATATTATTAACCGATGAGTGATGTGCAGTATATTAATCATCCTCTTTTAAAGCCGGATACGGTAGAGCAGAGACTATACCAGCTTTCACTGGCAGGAGAGGCTCTCAAAAAATCCACCCTTGTTGTACTCCCTACCGGGCTCGGTAAGACCATAGTAGCTCTGTTCGTGATGGTTTCTCGCCTTTCGAAAGGAAAAGTCATGGTACTTTCCCCCACGAAACCTCTTGTTGAGCAACATGCCGCATTTTTCAGGAACGTACTTAACATCCCGTGTGAAGAGGTGGTGCTTTTCACAGGCGGCACACCTCCCGGAAAAAGGGCTTTAATGTGGGAAAAAGCAAAGGTCGTAGTATCCACGCCCCAGGTGATCGAGAACGACCTTCTGGCAAAAAAGATCGACCTTGAGAATGTCTCATGCATTATCTTTGACGAGGCGCACAGAGCGACAGGGGATTACTCTTATGTGTATATCGGGGAAAAATATGCCCTCCAGGCTAAAGATCCGCTCGTGCTTGGAATTACTGCAAGCCCGGGTAGTGACCCCTCAAAGATCCAGGAGGTTTGCGCCGCCCTTCACATTCACGCGGTCAAGATAAGGACTGACTCCGACCCTGATGTCAGACCGTATGTTTTCGACAAGGATATCGATTGGAGATACGTAGCTATCCCTGTAGAGATAAAAGCGCTAAGGCAGTTGATGGATAAGGTCCTCTCTGACAGGTTGAACAAACTGCACGATCTGGGTCTTATCCCTTCCTCGAAGAGATTATCAAAAAGGGAGATGCTTGACCTGCAGGCGCGCCTTCAGTCGCAGTTACGCTCATCTCCTGACCAGAAGATCTACCAGGGTATCTCTCTTCTCGCAGAGGTCTTCAAGGTAAGCCATGCCATCGAGATAGCGGAAACCCAGGGGGTTTCCGCTCTGGAAAAGTATTTTGAGCGGCTTACGAACGAAGCGCTGTCAAAAGGCGGAAGCAAAGCCGCAAAGCGCCTGATGGATGACCTTAGCATGCGTCAGGCAGTACACCACCTGGCAGGATGCAACGGCAATAACCCGAAACTCGGGATCGTGAAGGAACTTGTTGAAAAACAGGTTGCTGCGGCTCCACAATCACGAGTGATCGTTTTTACGAACTACAGGGACACGGCTGAACTTGTCACAGAATCTCTCAAAGAAGTGCCCGGGGTAAAACCTGTGCGCTTTGTGGGGCAGGCGAGCAGGTACAAAGATACAGGGCTGACGCAGAAACAGCAGGTGGAGATCCTCCAGAAATTCAGGGATGGTGAGTATAATACGCTTGTCGCCACATCCGTAGCTGAAGAGGGATTGGATATCCCTGCTACTGATCTCGTTGTGTTCTTTGAGCCTATTCCTTCCGAGATCAGAAGCATCCAGCGTAAGGGACGAACTGGACGAAAACATGCAGGGCGCGTTGTAATACTCATGGCAAAGGGGTCAAAGGACGAGGCATATCACTGGAGCAGCAACCGGAGGGAAAAGACTATGCAAAATACCATGAAGAACATGGACCTTGATATTGAAGCAAAGACGGATAACAGACTTCCTGCCGCTCAAGATGGGCAAAAGAATTTATTGGATTTCCCTCAAAAAACTGAACCTGAACGAGAGAAGGACAAAATAAAAGTTTTCGTTGACCAGAGAGAAATTCGTTCCCATGTGGCGCGCTCGCTTGAAAAGCTGGGAATGGATATTGTGTTGAATACTATGGAAGTCGGGGATTATGTCGTGAGTGACAGGGTGGGCATTGAGAGAAAAACAGTGGAGGATTTCCTGAGCACGCTTATGGACGGCAGAGACCTGTTCGGGCAAATTTCAGACCTCAGGCGCACGTTTGACCGCCCTCTTCTCATAATAGAGGGTGAAGGGCTCTATACAACAAGGCAGATCCATCCTAATTCCATCCGCGGCATCCTGTCAAGCATTGCCATTGATTTCGGGGTGCCCATCATCTTCAGCAGGGACGAAGAAGATACTGCTGCATTGATAGCAATAATGGCAAAACGAGAACAGACAGATGGGAAGAAGGAGATCAGCCTTCACGGGAAGAAGACATCGCTCACGCTTAAGGAGCAGCAGGAATACGTCATATCATCCCTTCCAGAGATCGGCCCTGCTGTGGCAAGGAACCTGCTTTTGCATTTTGGCAGCGTGGAGCGCGTGATGAGCGCATCGCGTGAGGAGCTTATGGAAGTGGGACTTGTGGGTCCCAAGACAGCGGACAGGATAAGGGAAGTGGTGAATGGAGCATATAAGGGGTAGTCATCTGGCGCAGATGTGACAGTAGTATATGGAAGAGGCTTGGTTATGGGCATGGTGGTTTGGATTGATTTCCTTTTATCTCCACATCCTCCTCAAATCCGGTTGCATCCGCGCCCACCCGCAGCGTCTCAAGCGGGATTGAGCCGCCGCCTGCGAATGGATCAACTACGAGCGATCTTGTGCCTGGCGTGCCACCGAGGGATTCGTGCGCCGACTGGGTGAGTGCGCGGCTGGTCAAGATATTCTTTCGCCAGAAACCTCAAAGCGGCTTTCAGAGTGAATTCGACCGTTTCCTGGGCGCGTCTAATGGTCAGAGAATAAACTTCCTTCTCAAATTACCACAACCTCACCGAATTTATAATCAGGTTTTAAAGTTTTTTTCTCAGGTTCTTCATTTTGTTATCAATAAAATCATCCGTGTCATAGATGATTATTCAATCAGTAACAATATCCAGAAGAATAGAAGGATTATTTTCAATTTCAGAGGGAATAAAAGGCACCGGGCTGATAAGAGTTCCAAATTTCTCAGCAACGATCAAAATATCAATATCGCTCCCCTCTCCTGCTTCTCCTCTTGCAGCGCTGCCAAAAAGGACGACAGAGATAAGGTCATTCTGCAGGATTTCTTCCTCCTCTGGAGTCATTTATTAACACCCATTTCTACTTCCTTCAGAATCCTCTGCTCCTACATGATAGTGCTCAATCTTTATTAATGGTTCCCACCCCAATCCACCAGTATCTTTCCATCCAATGCAATATCCAGATACAGCGGTGGAAAAATTGAATCAAATTCATCGGGAGTTTTTGCCAAAACCTGGACTTTCTCATCGAATTTAAATAACGGCTCCCTGATATATCCCATTCTTGCAAGATAACGTTTTGGTAGATGTGCTGCAATTATCAGTATATCGAAATCGCTGTTTTCTGTATGATCTCCTCTGGCTCTGGAACCAAAAATCACTATTGAGATAGGATCCTCTCTGAGATGAGATTTATAAGCTTCAACAAGCCGTGATTCAAATCCAATATTCATATCTCCCTCATATTTAAGGTTTCAATGCAATTATCATGTTGACATCAGCCCACTGGATTAAGATTCCGCAGCGACTCTAAATACAGTTTCCTGATGTGGAACCATTTTTTTTGCAGATATCTTTTCTACTGTCTTTTCTATGTACTCATCCGACTCAGCAGTCAAGTATTCAGAGCCGCAAACTATGCAGATATCAGCTTCAATATTTTCAATGGCGATCAACCCGTTTTCAGATTCAGTGATGAAATTGGTTCTTCCACGTTCCATTGTTCCACCGCAATCAGGGCATTTCTTCAATCTTGGCATAATTATCTCCTCTTTGTAAAATCAATCCACTTTGCCGGATCTGGTTCATAGACAGTAATAATTGCTGCGACCTCCTCGTCGACACCTACAACGACATGAATCGGTCTTAGCCCTGAAGTTTTACCGAATATCAGATAGCTCGGTAGTGGTTTATCGTCAACATATTCTTCGATTATCATACCATTTTCAATAGCTTCTTTAACTTCTCTTATTTTGATATTGCGCTCTATCATTCTCTTTCTTGTATGCAACTTCACATCATAATAATGTTTCCTTATTAATTTTTTTATATGGTCAATAATCATTGAATCTTTCATGTCTACAATTATTGCTCCACGATCTGATTTTTCTCATGATAATGCCAGCTTCTTCTGCCAGAGTTCGAAAGGCTCACGGCGGCGCCTGTGCCTGCAAGAATTATAAGAGCCAGCGCCGCGGCAAACAGTGAAGCTCCCCACAGCAGAGCTGTGGGGCATCTCATGGCTAAGGCGATTGAGGTTGCATTGACCATAGTTTGTCCCAACCGCAGCAGAGCTGCGGGGTATTCCGATAAAATAAATTTATTCCACCCGAATTTTTCATCTTTAATCATCCAGGATTGTTGTCAGGCGACCTCACCTGGCATTTTACGTCCCAGTTCTGTACTGTCAAAATCACCATCAAAGCTAACAAGAGTAAGAGTTTGCTTTTCTGCTGCAGTGTATTGATAGGCATCATCAAAATCCAGTTTGAATTGATCCATCACTTCAACCAGACGCTGTATATCGTCTGGATCAAGGCGAATAATCGTAACTGCTCCATTAATAAAAACGTCATCAACAAATTTCAAATATGCATTCATTCGATTAAGCCTGCCCATAACGACTCCGATGGAATGAAAAGAAAAATCAGTAATGAAGAGATTATTTAATGGCATACGGTCTAGGAAACTTCCAACTTCACCAGACCTTTCCTGATCCAGAAGTCTCTCAAGCCAGATATTGGTGTCTATCAGGTACATTGGTCAATCGCCCCGCCAATCCAGTGATTTTTTCTGAAGCTCAAGCGACGTATACTGGTCACGAAAATCCCGCAATGCTCCAGCCCAATCCTGCCGCAGTTTTTTTCCATGTTTTACCATCCTTCTCTCTATCAAGAACTCGACAAAATCTTCGACTTCATGCTGGAGTTCAGGAGGCAACTCCTTAATCTTCTGTTCTATTTGTACCATATTTATTCCTCATTGTATAATTCTAATATCGTGATAGTATTTCCATGTCCCACCGCCTGAGTTCGAAAGGCTCACGGCGCCGCCTGTCCCTGCAAGAATTATGAGAGCCAGCGCAGCAATCATAATTATTTTTATTCCACCGATATTTTTCATAATTTTTCCTCCTATCACCTGTTATTATAAATCACTATCAAGAGTCCTCAATCCCATATTTTCAAGAAACTGCTTTGGTGTCAAAGCCATCACAACGTCTTGATCTGTAAAATGCCTGTCTTTCACAATTATTGAATCCACCTTCTCTTCAGCAGCAATAACAAGATGAGGCAAGTCTTTTTCAACAATATGATTTTGATATCGCTCTTTCTTGTCTTTATGCTGTTCATAATTGATAACTTCAAAAAATGGATTAAGAGAGACCGATTTCATGAAAAAATAACATCTTCTGTCAGCATCGGTCTTATGCATTAACCGTCTCAACACTGCCCTTAACTCCTCAATGCTGTAATCTGAAATAACAGCTCTTATAGCCCCTTCACTCGCTAAATCAAGTACAGTCCTGGAGTTGGAATCTTTCTTAAGAATACACATCACCAGGACATTGGTATCAAGATACACTCGAATCAAGCAGACCTCTTCTTACGTATTTCGTGTATCATTTTATCCAGATCATCTTCCGAAATTTCAATATCTTTTTCAGACTTCAGCTTCTTCCAGTAATACTTATGAGAGTTAATGAGGACTGAAAGCTCACTCTCGATCAGTCTTCTGAGAGCATCATTTATAATTTCAGTCTTATTGGCATACAAATTCTCAGCTATCAGTATCTCCATTCGTTCTTCAATGCCTTTTGGCAGCTTTACTATCATTTCTTCCATTAATATCACCTCGTA
>JBGOYM010000076.1:0-9405 GCA_041479675.1 Candidatus Methanoperedens sp. | reverse complement strand
TAGACCTTTTACATAAGGAGATCAACAAGAAATTCAGGGTTTCGTACAGTGCAGTAGCTTCCACTCTGGGTTATATCCATTCAAAACTAGGAATTCTGCATGTCTTCAAGGAGTCATATAAAACCCCAACCGTGTACTCATTAAAAGAAGAATATGTAGATATGATAAATAGTGCATTAAGTAAAAAATTACCTGTCAGTTAACATCTCAATGCGCATATCTCGTTTTTCAATTAGATAATGCGTCGAATTATTTTTTCTTTCAAGCAGTGGCACCAGAGGTCATGCCTTCAAGTTTATTGATCCTCTGTTTAAGTGCTTCTATTACAGGTTCGTTATCCTGATATTCCATGTCCTCACCGCAAATCGGGCAGATGAACAAAAGGTCTGATGCAATCTCAAACAGGAAACGACTGCATAGTTTATTGCAGGTATAGAATACTTTGCCATCCTCAAATTCAAGTTTTGTTTTGAGGTTCTTAAGTAACTTCTTTGATTCCAGTCCAAGCTGGTTTTCCAGACTTTCAAGGTCAAGCCTCCATAGGTAGGTAAGCCATCCACTATCCGTGTCCCTGACCCTCCGGTAAACAGCAAGCCTGTTCTCGTATAATATGAACAAAGTCCTTCGTACTATATTCAAAAGGACACCGGTCACCTCTGCTATTTTTTCATCAGTGACCTCGTTTTCAGGCATCTTTTCCACAACTTTAAATCCTTCCTCTCCTACAAGATTTATAAAATACCCTCTGATAACAGGATCATTTGAATTAACCAAAAAATATCACCTATCTTATTTAGCTTTAATATGTCTTTAAACTTCCGTTATCCCTCTTATATACCGTGCAGATCTTTCAACTTTTTCTAGCGCCATTTCTCGCGTCCTCCCGGTTTCAAGCAGGGTGGTCAATGGCTCATCTTCCCTGGCAATCCACCCCTTTTCCGGAATATCCGCAGCCCGTTCCATCTTCATGCACTTGATAAGCCTCTTGAACAATCGCTCATTTACCTGGATACTTTTACCAGCATACAGGATGTTCCTGACAGCAAAATGCTTATGCTTTCCGGGTTTTGGAAGTTCGCCTGAAAACGATCTAACATGCGCATCAAAGATATTTATCCCGCATGAAAGTTCTATCGTATCCAGGCTTCCCTGGAAGCGCGGATTGACTTCGATGACTACCATGCCTTTTTCTGTCTGGATGAAATCAACGCCATTAGAGCCCTTAAGCCCGAATTCAAGCGCTATCTGTTCAGAATATTCTATCATCTCATTCTTAAACTGTGTAATGAACGGCGTAACGTTCCCGCAGTAAGCAAAAGGCAACCTCTTAAGACCGGGGATCCCTATCAATTGTTCGTTCAGGGCTATCACACAGGCATCATCTCCAGTCCCAATGAGTGATGCGCTGCACGAGACTCCTTCCACGAATTCCTGGGCTATGAACTCGCTGGCTTCGCTTCTTGATTGAATAGCTGCAAGTCCATCATCATCCTTTACAACAAAGTTCCGTATGCCACCTGAACCATATCCTGGTTTTATCATCAGGGGAAACTTGAGTCTTGAGGCTTTAGAAAGCGGTTCGGTTTCAGGATGAGGTATCCCCAGAGAGCGCAGCTTCTTTGCTAATTTTAATTTATTGTTCACTTTTTCCGCTACTTCATTTCTGTTTCCCAGGATGTTCTTAAATTTCAGTCTCTCAAAACCAGGACCCAGGATAACTCCGTCAGTTTCCCCGAATGTCTGGGTAAGTTCGTATATCTTTTTCTCTGACGCATTTCCAAGAAGGAAGGCTTTATTGGCGCAGTTTCGCATATCTACATCGCAGAAATTATCAAGCGCATAGACCGTGTATCCAGCCTTTGTTGCCGAACACACTATGCTGCGTGTACTGTTACCGATCACCAGGATATTCATTTTTCTCTGACCTCTTTTCCCCTGGTTTTCGGGACGATCTCAACCTCACCACCGCTAAACTGCGATTTCAGTGGTTCAATGCCTGAAGATGCCGCAAGCCTGTCAAGAACTATTGCAAGGGCTGCGACCTCGGAGTGCGGCTGGTTCCCAACAGCTACGTTCCAGTCGGCAAGCGCGTAAAGTTCGGGCGGTACTTTTTCTGCGCCCACGACGACCAGAAGATTTTCGGTAACAATATCATTTATCACATCCGGCAGATTGACGCCGTACATGGTAAGGTGCAGCACTCTGCCGCCTGATCCTTTCCAGTTTCTTATCTCGTTCTTCCAGTTCGTTATCCTTCGCACGTAAAATGAACCACCCCACCTGTCGGCTACTTCGCTTATGCTTTTCTCGATGCCGCTGTCGTCCGAATCAAGTAACATACCCTCCGCGCCCAGAGCGCGGGCTGTAAGCCCTACATGTGTTGTGATCCGCTGGTCTCTCTGGACGCGGTGCCCGAGTCTTAATATTACTGTTCGCATAATTCAGATATATATCGTTTCCCCATTTACAGGAGCGGTCGATCTTACGCCTATTTCTTCTTTTATCCAGTCTGCAAAGCCCTGGGTATTATCCCCGTGAACCGGAAAAACTGTTTCCGTGCCATTATCACAGACTTTTTTCACCAGTTCTTTTAACTGTGCGTCTCCGCAATGAGCAGAAAAATCATACAGTTCGAGCCTGCATTTTAAGTGAATAATTCTATTTCTATCCTCAATGTAACCGCTCTCAACCGCTTCTCGCCCATTCGTGTCCTCTGCCTGGTAACCGGTCAGGTGTATTTTTGATTTCGCGTCGTCATAGATCTCGCTAATATAATATAGCACAGGACCGCCGTTGAGCATGCCTGCGCTTGTTACGATGATGCAGGGTTCCCGGATTATATCCCTGCGCTTTTCGGGCTCCACGATATTGGATGAAGTGAATACGTTCTTCAACCTGTCTATGTCCCTGACGTATTCCGGCTCTCTTTTCATTATGTTGAACACATCCACGCCCATGCCGTCAACATATGCATGAAGCCCGTGCTTTTTTAGTATGAGCATTATCTCCTGCGTCCTTCCTATGCTAAAAGCCGGTATTATCGCCTTTCCCCCATTATCAATGGTCTCTTTTATGGACTCAATAAAACGCTTTTCAAGAAGAGCCCTTGGAGTATGGTCTCTTCCGAAATATGTGCTCTCAGTAAGAAGAATATCGCTCTGTGGATACTCAGTGTCAGCGCCATTTAAGAGTTCAGTCTGTATCGTGTTTATATCCCCTGTATAGAAGAGGCTCTGCTTGTCTTTTTCGAGATAGACGGAAGACGAACCGGGTATATGACCGGCATCATAGAAACATACATTGAAACCAGATGTCTCAAATTCCTCCCTATAATTCACAGGTCTTGCTCTTCTTTCGAAATCCTGGATCTCTTCGTTGTAATATGGTATGTTGTGTCCCTTTTTCTCAGAGATCTTAAGCGTGTCCCTGGCAAGCAGCCCCGACAATCTGGCAGTTATACTGGTCGAGAATATTTCAGGTTCAAGGTCCATCAGATTCGGCGCAAGCCCGCAGTGGTCAAGGTGTCCATGCGAGATTATCAGTGTTTTTGGACGAAGCCCGTTTTTGGGATAGCTCGGGGGATCGGTAGGCTTGATACCATAATCGAGGAGCAGCTCTTCATTTATGATAAAAGCAGATCTCCCTACTTCGCCTGCCCCGCCTAAAAATCGTATGTTAATGTTATCGCCTCGTTTTCACTTATTTACTCCAGAGTTTATTAATTTTTATGCAACTTATCAAATGGCAGAACAATTTCAAAAACCTTATAACCAAATCAAGCGATTCTCACCATGTGATTAAAATATGGTCGTTAAAGTAGGTTTTATAAAACTAGGAAATCTTGGAACCTCACAGGTAATAGATCTTTTACTTGATGAGATCGCAGCAAGAGAGGGAATTGCAGTGCGCGCATTCGGAACTGGCGCAAAGATGGGAAAGGACGAGGCGGCTGATACGGCATCCTTCAAGGCATGGAAGCCGGACTTCGTTGTTATGATAAGCCCCAACTCAAGTGCACCCGGACCAACCGCGGCGCGGGATATCTGGAAGGATACGCCAACAATAGTAGTATCGGACGGCCCGACAAAGAAAGAGGACAGGGAAAAGCTGGAGCAGGCTGGATTCGGTTATATCATTCTGCCGGTTGACCCGCTTATTGGCGCAAAGAGAGAGTTCCTTGACCCCGTTGAAATGACATCGTTCAACAGCGATGCAGCTAAGATATTATCAGTATGCGGTCCCATAAGGCTTGTGCAGACCGAGATCGATAAGGTTATTGATCAGGTAGCAGCAGGCACAAAACCCCTTGCTCTTCCCAGGATCCTTGGAAAGCCGGAGAAATGCGTGGAAAGCGCGGGATTTGCCAATCCATACGCAAAAGCAAAGGCACTTGCAGCTTTACATATCGCCACAAAAGTCGCAGAAATTGACTTCCCAGCATGTTTTGTCCTGAAAGAGGTTGACCAGATAGCGACAGCAGCAGCGGCAGGACATGAAGCCATGCGCGCGGCAGCCAGGCTTGCGGATGAGGCGCGTGAGATAGAGAAAGCCAACGACTCTGTCTTCAGGAAACCCCATGCAAAAGATGGAAGACTGCTGACAAAGACTAAACTTCTGGATAAACCCCAGTAACTTTTTTTTAAAAGGAAGTGTTTTTTCACTTCCTTTCTGATTTTTTAAAAAAGTATATCCAGATTTTAAAGCCAATTCACATTTTGATTTGTTCCGGCGTGAAACCCTTCTTGATGAGGACATCCTTCATCCTGCTCTTATGGTTTCCCTGAAGCTCGATAACATTATCTTTAATAGTTCCACCGCATGCGAATTTTGACTTAAGATAACTTGTCAATTCCTGCAGGTTGATCTCACCAGGGTTTAAACCCTCTATCACGGTGACCTCTTTTTTGTATTTTCTCGTATCAACTTTGATCACGATTCGCTGCTGTTCTTTTGCCACTTCTTCGCAAATGCAAAGCTCTTTTGGCAATCCACACACGGTGCACATTTCTGAACTCATTTGTTGGGTTAATACCTCCAATCTTATATTACTCAAGAGTATTATATAGCTTCTTGATGCTTCAAACAGTAAAATATAAAAGTTTCGAAATAGCGAGGAATATCGAAACATGACGTTATCGGGCGAATTAAAAGGAACTGTTGTGATCACCGGGAAGCAGGGGATCGAAGAATTACATAGAACAAGTTTTTACGGACGTCCAAGGGGCGATACTCTTGAGCTTTCTCTGGCTGAGTGCGCCTATCTTATTTACATGAAAAAGATCAATGTTCAATGTGATGGGGAAGAACTTGATTTTGAAAAGTTCTTTATCAGGGCATCAAACATTGTTAAGAATTTTGAGCTTTTCTATATCGTTTATAAAGACCTCAGGGGGCGTGGATATTATGTCCAGCCATCTGATATAGGTTTCAGGGTATATCCCCGCGGAGGACATCCTGGAAAGGGTCCTGCTGAATTTCTGGTGTTCGTGACTTCAGAGAGGATTCCGCTATTACTTTCCGTCCTGAAAAAGCACCTTGACAATTCGGATAATAAAAAAAAGCGTCTTATCCTGGCAATAGTAGATGAAGAAAGCGATATTACCCATTATGAAGTAAGGAAGATCACCCCGTCCGGCAGCTCTGTTTTAAGACCAACAACTTTGCATTCTAATGTTACCCTTCTTGAAGACAGGTGTATGGTCTGGGAGTCCGATGGATCAAATATGCTTCATAAAGAGGGTTTTTTCGGTAAACCCATGGATGAAGGTCATCTTCAGCTTTCACTTGTAGAATCATGTTATCTTTTGAACAAAGGAGTAATGAAGATCGAAAAGCGCAACCATGAAAAACTGGATTTTGCTGAGTTTTCTGATATTGCGACAAGTATCGAATCAGATTTCATGATAAAATATAAAGTGTATGAAAAATTGAGGAACAGCGGTCTTGTTCCAAAAACAGGATTCAAGTTCGGAACGCACTTTCGGGTCTACAAAAGTTTCGATCTTACATCACATTCTGATTATCTTGTTCATGCTATTTCGCATGACCATATTTTTTCACTCCAGCAGGTTTCCCGCGCAGTGCGGCTTGCCAACAGCGTAAAAAAAGAAATGATATATGCTATTGTAAGTGACAGGATAGATTTTATTGTATTAGGAAGAGTACGGTTGTAATGATGAGATATCATCAAAACAGCCGGCATCGATAGATCGATCTTATTCTTCTTTCTTTTTGCGTTTTACAGCTTTCTCAAGTTTCTTTGCCCACATGTCTTCGACCTGTGTATATTCACAGTCAAGGTAATGTGAGACTGCTTTTGCCAGAGCATCCTTTGTGCTTGTCTCGCCTGTCTTTTCTTTCAGCGCTTCGATATCGTCGACTGTAAGAACTGTCTGAGCATGCATTATTTTAGCCATTTTACCTCCTACTTAAACAAAGCGATGCCGTAAAGTTACGGCCCCACTTTTTACACACCTCATCATCATAGGATACTATTTAAACGTTACGCAGGGTAATCATTAAGTAGTTTCCACCCAATAAAAATGGATATGTTCCCCATCACACGCATGCGACGGCTTCGCATGGATAAATTCCGTCCTCTTGTCCGTCAGACCGAACTGGACGTAAACGACATTATTTGCCCCATCTTTGTGGATGAGACAATAAAAGAACCTGTTGAGATAAGCTCAATGCCCGGATTCTTTAATATACCACCAGAAATGGTCGCTGACGAGGCTGAGTGTATAGCCGACCTGGGCATCCCCGCAATTATCCTGTTCGGAGTGCCGCATGAGAAGGACGAGACCGGCACCCACGCTTACGGCGATGATGATGTGATACAGAAAGCTGTGCGCGCCATTAAAAGCCAATGCAAAAAAGAAATTATTGTCATAACTGACCTTTGCCTGTGCGAGTACACATCCCACGGTCACTGTGGTATAGTTGACAATGACACCCAGGAGATCCTGAACGACCCAACGCTTGGCATACTCGGAAAGACGGCTGTGAGCCATGTGCGCGCCGGGGCGGACATAGTTGCACCATCGGGTATGATGGACGGTATGGTTAATGCCATTCGAACCGCGCTTGATGATAATGGTTTCTTGAACACGCCCATCATGTCTTATGCTGCCAAGTATTCCTCAGGATTCTATGGTCCTTTCAGGGACGCAGTTAAGTCAGGTTTCTCTTTCGGGGACAGGGCTTCTTACCAGATGGATCCTGGAAATTCGGACGAGGCGATGCACGAGGTAGCGCTTGATATAGAAGAGGGAGCTGACATAATCATGGTGAAACCCGCAATGCCCTACCTTGACATTATTTTCAGGGTGAAAAAGAGGTTCAAGATGCCCACAGCCGCATATCAGGTGAGCGGGGAATACTCAATGATAAAAGCAGCAGCTCAGAATGGGTGGCTTGATGAGAAGAGAGTGATGCACGAATCGTTATTGTCCATCAAACGAGCCGGCGCGGACATGATACTTACATATTTCGCCAAAGACATGGCGAAATTGTTGAATAAATAATGCCAGGATATAACACACACAGGCTGTTTAATTATGTGGCGTTTATAATAATTGCAGCCTTTCTTTATTCAGGGAATCGACCCTTCCTTGACCTTGTGCAGTTCCTTGTTCTGTGCGCCGGCTTTTATGCAGGAACTGAATTCATAACTCCAGACCTTGATATTGAGAGCAAAGCGATCAATAGATGGGGTGCGCTCAAGGTTCTCTGGCTTCCTTACAGGTTGTTCTTCAAGCACGGGAAAAGTTCCCATAATATTGTGTACGGGGCAGTGGTGAGACTTATCTATATCGGTCTTATCATTCTGGGTGTGTATTATCTCCTGTTCAGGGCGATTCCGTCTAATATTATGATCATACCATTTGACTATGTTCTTATTATTCTATCAGGGATAATGTTAGCAAACGCGCTGCATGTGATGCTGGATATGCTTTTTTAAAAAATATTAGGGCTACTGGATGGTAGCTTTCAGGATCTTATCGCCCTTTCTGATGCTTGAGACTACATTCTGCCCTTCAATCACCTGCCCGAAAACGGCATAGTTCTTATCCAGGAAATTTGAATCTTCAATGCAGATGTAGAATTGCGAACTTGCGCTGTTGGGGTCATGCGAGCGTGCCATGCCCACTGCGCCTTTCTTGTGGGTGAGTGCAGGAGCTATTTCAAGAGGTATTGTCTTGTCCGACCCTCTCCCGTGCCGTTGCCTTTGGGGTCCCCTCCCTGTATGACGAATCCTGGCTCGACGCGGTGGAATATGAGACCATTGTAGAAGTCTTTGTTCGTCAGATCTATGAAGTTCTTTGTGGTGATGGGGGCTTCTGTCTCTTTAAGTTCAAATTTTATCGTTCCTTTTACGGTTTCTAAGATGGCTTTTCGGTTTGGCATATTTATCGTGGAACTAAAAAGGGAGTAATAGTATAAGTCTTTTTTGAATAAATATGTTGCACATATTTTCGTTGTTATTTTAATTTAGCCGAAAGTCATGTTTTATGCAACCTGTGAACTTATGTTAAACCCGCCATCTGCGGCGCATTCCCCGCGGTTTGGGGTCGCAACCCCGGCGCAGTAAAAATTGTGTGACATGGTATCAGGTTCTGCGCATCCATAGCAACACGCACAACATTGCCGCAATCGCTCCAAGAACTGATACGAACGGCGCCTTTTTCTGCGTGGTTCCAGGCGCGGGTTCTGTGGCGCGAGGAGGCTGGGTGGGGGTGGCGCCGGAGTATTGTTCGTCGTATTTTATCATACCTTTCCGAGAATTCACGGGCAGGCGCCGCAGATTAATCGCTTGAATTACATATTTCAACAGTCCCGGCGCTGCACGGAATCCGATGCCACATCACCGCAAAGGTCGCAAAGAGCGCAAAGTACCATGAGCAGCCATTGTCATGGAATAGAAAATCGACCACAGAGGACACAGAGTTCACAGAGATGGATTGATTTTTCAGGTTTTATAGAATAGTTTCTCTATGCAGGAGCTAAAGACGGGTGAGGCGGATATACTTTGCCTCGAACAAAGTAATCTGCCAATAACTCAGCCTGCTTCAAGACTGTATCAATGGCCTTTTGCTGCATATCTGGCGGATACCCGTATTTGTTCAATGTTCTTTTTACAAGTACCATCAGCTTTGCCCTTGCACTTTCCCGAATTGTCCAATCTATTGTCGCATTAGCCTTTACCTTCTCTGCCACTTCAATTGCAATAATTCTTAATTTGTCATCACCTAAGACCTGGACTGCTGATTCATTTTCTGCAAGCGCATCATAGAAAGCTAACTCTTCTTTTGATAAACCCAGTTGAACTTCTCTTTCATCATGCTCTTTTATTTTCTTGGCAACTTCATCAACTAAAAACTGTATGATTTCTGCTGTTGTCAG
>JBGOYM010000075.1:0-9416 GCA_041479675.1 Candidatus Methanoperedens sp. | reverse complement strand
TACATGGCCATAGCTAAGAAGTACACAAATACCAATATCTATTTTAGTCAAGGCCCAATTAAGACCTCATCAAGAGGAACCCATGCCATTTAAGATATTAAATAATTATGAACTTGTCCCGACGATATATCTTATGAACATAGCTGCGCCGCACATTGCCAAAAAAGCACTGCCGGGACAGTTCGTCATACTGAGGATCGATGAAAAAGGGGAGAGGATACCGCTCACAATAGCGGATTTTGACAGGAGAAATGGTTCTATCACGATGATATTCCAGGCAGTGGGCAAGACCACAATGCACCTTGCTTCCATGAAAGCTGGCGATGAACTCCTTGATTTTATAGGTCCCCTGGGAAATCCGGCGCATATCGAAAAAGTGGGGACTGTAATACTTGTAGGCGGCGGCGTGGGAGTAGCTCCGGTCTTTCCGCAGACCCGTGCTTTCAAGGAAGCAGGGAATAAAGTCATATCTATCATAGGAGCGCGCAGTGCAAACCTCCTTCTCTGGGAAGACAGGATGCGCAAGGTGAGCGACGAACTGTTCATCACCACGGACGACGGGACAAAAGGACACCATGGCTTTGTGACAGATATCGTCAAGAAGATCCTCGAAAGCGGGACGAAAGTTGACAGGGTTGTTGCCATCGGTCCCCCTGTTATGATGCGTGCAGTTGCAGGAGTGACAAGACCATTTAACGTTAAGACGATAGTCAGCCTGAACTCCATCATGGTGGACGGAACTGGCATGTGCGGCGCATGCCGCGTGCTTGTGGGCAACGAGACAAAGTTCGCTTGCGTGGACGGACCTGAATTCGATGCTCATCTTGTGGATTTTACGCTGCTTATGAACCGGCTTGCAATTTATCAGCCAGAGGAGAAGACAGCTCTTGAGAAGTATAAATGCGAGAGGGAGGGATGCAAATGTTAGAGCGCCAGAAGATGCCAGTGCAGGACCCAAAGATACGTGCCACTAATTTTGATGAAGTGGCTCTTGGTTTTACCGAAAAGCAGGCAATTAAAGAGGCAAAGCGCTGTATCCAGTGCAAGAAACCCTCGTGCATGAAAGGCTGCCCTGTCGAAGTTAAGATACCTGGATTCCTAAAGTATGTGGCAGAGGGGGATTTTGAAAGCGCGATAAAAGAGATAAAGACCGATAACGCCCTCCCCGCCGTATGCGGGCGCGTGTGCCCACAGGAGACCCAGTGCGAGCAGGTGTGCGTGTTGAGCAAGAAAGGAGCTTCGGTTTCGATAGGCAGGCTTGAACGATTCGTGAGCGATTATGAACGCAGGAAAGGTGTACAAGTGCCTGAAAAGCCCGATCCGACGGGAAAGAAGATAGCTGTCGTGGGCTCAGGACCAGCCGGGCTCACGGCGGCTGCTGACCTTGCGAAAACGGGTCACTCTGTTACGATATTTGAGGCGTTGCATGAAGCAGGGGGTGTGCTTATTTACGGCATTCCGGAATTCAGGCTTCCCAAGGAAATAGTCCGGGCCGAGGTCGGGTATGTAAAAAAGCTTGGGGTAACTGTTCTTCTTGACCATGTTATTGGTAAAATTGAAACCGTGGACGACCTGCTATCTGAATTCGATGCCGTGTTCCTCGGAACGGGTGCAGGTCTGCCAGTTTTTATGAACATAGACGGTGAAAACCTGAATGGAGTCTATTCAGCTAATGAATTTCTAACGCGGGTGAACCTGATGAAATCCTACAAATTTCCTGATTACGATACGCCAATAAAGAAGGGAAAGCACGTGGTCGTGGTGGGCGGAGGCAACGTGGCAATGGACTCTGCCAGGTGCGCATTGCGTCTTGGCGCAGAGGAGGTAACCATCGTTTATAGGCGCGGGGAAGATGAGATGCCAGCTCGAGCAGAGGAGATAGAGCACGCAAAGGAAGAGGGCATCATCTTCAGGCTTCTCACGAACCCTGTGAGGATAATCGGAGACGGAAAGAACTGGGTTACGCGTGTGGAGTGCATCAACATGCACCTTTGCGAACCTGATGGATCAGGAAGGTGCAGACCGGAGGCGACGCCCGGGACAGAGCATAAGATTGAAGCTGACGTTGTGGTGATAGCGATCGGAACGTCGCCCAATCCGCTTGTGCCGCGCACCACCAAAGGGCTTGATATCACAAAACACGGGACGATAGTGGCAAAAGAGAACGGTGAGACCACAAAGAAAGGAGTCTATGCAGGTGGGGATGCCATCACAGGCTCTGCGACCGTGATAAGCGCAATGGGCGCGGGAAAAAAGGCGGCGAGGGCAATAGATGAGTATGTGAGGGGAAGATAATATCTACTGAATATTTCTGCAGTCTTTAAACTCAAAGAAATCCAAAAATCCCTTTTTTTTGTCCCTTCTCCCCGCTGATCTCCGCAAACTCCTTCAATAACTGCTTCTGCCTCTCGGTCAGTTTTGTCGGTACCTCTACCTTTATCTTCACAAGCTCGTCCCCCTTCCCGGACATATGAAGGCTGGGAAATCCTTTGCTCCTGAGCCTGAACACCTGACCGTTCTGTGTTCCAGAAGGTATCTTCATAGACGCTTTCCCATCAAGAGTGGGCACAAGTATCTCATCACCCAGCGCAGCCTGCGTGAAACTGATGCTGACTTCCATGACAACATCATTTTCATGGCGGGTGAATATCTTGTGGGGCTTGACATATAACTCCACATATAGGTCACCCGGAGGTCCACCTTTCTGTCCGGCCTCCCCCTCGCTGGAAACCCGAAGCCTTGAACCGGAATCAACGCCCGGCGGGATCTTGACTTCCAGTTTACGTTTCTTCTGCACAGTGCCTGAACCATGGCATGTCGTGCACGGGGCATCAATAACATTCCCTGCGCCCCGGCACGTCCCGCAGGTCGAGGTCGTCATGAACCTGCCAAATGGTGTGTTCTGAGTCCTGTTAACCTGCCCGCTTCCGCGGCATGAAGGGCAGGTCTTTGGGGACGTCCCTGGTTTTGCGCCGCTGCCCCTGCAGACATCGCAGGTTTCAGACCTTGATACTTCAAGCTCCACCTTTTTTCCTGATGCGGCTTCCTCGAACTCAATAGCTAACTCATAGAGTATATCAGACCCGCGCCTTGGTCCTTCGCGTCTTCCTCCTCCACCGCTAAAGAATGTGTCAAAAATACCGCCGCCCCTGCCGCCGCCGCCAAAACCGAAACCCCTTAAGATATCCTCAATGTCCGGAGCTGCGCCCCTGAAGATATCTTCCTGCGAATATCTCATATCGATGCCAGAATGACCGAACTGGTCGTACTGCTGGCGCTTGTTCTGGTCAGATAATACAGCGTAGGCTTCAGATATTTCCTTGAACTTCTCCTCAGCGTCAGGGGCTTTGTTCCTGTCAGGATGATACTGCATCGCAAGCTTGCGGTATGCCGATTTAATATCATCAGCTGAAGAATTCTTATTTACACCAAGTATCTCGTAGTAGTCGCGTTTAGTGGCCATGAATTGCAGCTATAATGATCTTACAGGCAAAAAAAGTATGTTTCAGTGTGGAGAAGGTTTTTCCTTCTCCGATCACTTCTTATCCTCATCCACTACCTTGTATTCGGCATCCGTTACTTTCTCGTCCTTCTTTTCTTCGGTCTGTCCCTGCTGTCCCGAAGGTTCACCCTGCTGACCCTGTTGCTGTTGCTGCTGTTGAGCCTGCTGCTGGTAAAGGGTCGTGCTTATCGCATGCATTTCCTTTGTGAGATCCTCTATTGCGGACTTTATCCTGCCGATATCCTCGCTCTTTAATGCATCCCGTGTCACTTCAATAGCCTTTTCGACCTTCTGTTTCTGGTCGCCTGAGACCTTATCTCCAAGCTCTTTGAGCGTCTTCTCGGTCGTGTATATCAGCGTATCAGCCTGGTTGGTCACCTCGACCTTCTCCTTGCGCTGCCTGTCCTCTTCGGCATATTTCTCGGCGTCCTTGATCTTGCGGTCTATCTCATCCGATGCCATCTTGAGAGGCGCGGTTATCGTCATCTTCTGTTCTTTTTTTGTCCCCAGGTCTTTTGCAGTAACATGGAGTATGCCGTTGGCATCGATGTCAAAGGTAACTTCGATCTGCGGGATCCCGCGCGGCGCGGGCGGGATATCCATAAGGTTGAACCTTCCCAGGGTCACGTTATCGTATGCCATAGCCCTCTCTCCCTGAAGCACATGTATCTCCACAGTTGTCTGGCTGTCAGCAGCGGTTGAGAATATCTGGCTTTTTCGTGTGGGAACAGTGGTGTTCCTGTCAATGAGCTTTGTCATGACATGACCCAGCGTTTCGATACCCAGCGTGAGCGGGGTAACATCAAGCAGCAGGATATCCTTCACTTCACCTGAGAGCACTCCAGCCTGGATCGCGGCGCCCATAGCCACGCATTCCATGGGATCAACGCCACCTTCTACTTTCTTCCCTGCATAATTCTCGATGAATTTCTGGATTATGGGCATCCGGGTAGGTCCGCCAACCAGAATGACTTTCTTAATGTCATTCTTTGTTAATTTTGCATCAGATAATGCCTGTTCCATCGGAGCGCGGCACCTATCGATGACAGGTCTTATTACTTCTTCCAGTTTGGTCCTTGTAAGCGTCATGGTGAGGTGTTTGGGCCCTCCTGCATCCGCCGTGATGAAAGGCTGGTTTATCTCCGTTGTAAGCGTGGTGGAAAGCTCGATCTTGGCTTTCTCTGCAGCATCACGAAGTCTCTGGTTCGCTACCCTGTCTTTTCGAAGATCTATCCCGTGCTCTTTTTTGAACTCCTCGGCGATATAGTCCACGAGCCTGTTATCCATATCAGTGCCGCCAAGCTGCGTGTCGCCTGCTGTGGATTTGACTTCAAAGACACCCCCGCCCATTTCCATTATTGTCACATCAAGCGTCCCGCCGCCCAGGTCAAAGACAAGGATCTTCTGGTCGCCCGTCTTATCAAGACCGTAAGCAAGCGAGGCTGCAGTGGGCTCGTTTATGATCCTCACGACTTCAAGTCCTGCAATTTCACCTGCATCCTTTGTAGCCTGTCTCTGGTTATCGTTAAAATAAGCAGGCACAGTGATTACAGCCTTTTCAACTTTTTCACCCAGAAATGCCTCTGCATCCTGTTTTATCTTCTGGAGCAGGAAGGCTGAAAGCTCCTGCGGTCTGTAATCTTTCCCTCGCAGCGAATACTTATAATCAGTTCCCATTTTTCTCTTGAATGCATAGGCTGTCCCTTCAGAATTTGTTACAACCTGCCGGCGCGCCGGCTCACCCACAAGTCTCTGCCCATCTTTTGTGAAAGCCACAAATGACGGGAAGGCTTTGCCTCCAAGGGAAACCCCTTCCGCGCTCGGTATTATTACTGGTCTATTGCCCTGCATCACAGCAGCGGCTGAATTGCTTGTACCCAGATCTATTCCTATTATCTTTGCCATTAACTCACCTCATTTTAATTATCTGTTTCTTTATTTTTTGACACTCTTACTTTAGAATATCGAATTACCTTATTGTTCAACATATAACCCCGTGCGAACTCCTCAAGTATCATGTCCTCTTCATCGTCCTGTGAAGGTGTCTGCATCATAGCTTCATGCTTGTATGGATCAAATTTTTCTCCCAGAGCTTTAATCGGAACAAGACCATTTTTTTCAAGAACGTTCTTGAACTGCTTATATATTAGATCCATTCCCTCTATTAATTTATCTTTATTATTCGATCCCTTTGCATTCTCAAGTCCTCTTTCAAGAGATTCCATAATATCTATCAATTCTATTATGAGCTTCTCATTTGCATATTTTACGAACTCTTCCTTCTCCTTCTGAGTTCGTTTTCTGAGATTCTCAAACTCCGCATTCAATCGAAGGCACCTATCTTTTTCTTCTTCAAGCTGTCTTCTTACTGTTTCCAGTTCATTTTCAGCTTTTTCAGAATTGCCTGAAACTTCTTGCTCATGGTTCGAAGAAGCTTGAGGCTCTTCTTGTTTTTCATTAATATGTTTTTCTTTCCTATTATTGCCTTCCTTGCTCAATCTCAGACAGCTCCATTTTTACATTAATTAAAAAATAAGATATTAAATCATTCTATTTAATATCAATCTTCCCCAACATCTGGAGCTTGAATGCCATCATAATAATCCGCGGTATGTTCAGGTTTAACATCCATCATACCTGTTTCCTTTGCGGTCAGGATATCATCGATGCGAAGTATCATATTGGCGGCATCGGTGGCTGATTTAATTATCTGCGTCTTGACGCGAAGAGGTTCGACTATACCGAGTGAGAGCATATCCTCGGCTTTTCCTGTGAAAACGTTCAGACCTGCTGTTTTCTTCCCTTTATTGTGGGCATTCCTCAGTTCCGCAATAATATCGATCGCATCAAGACCTGCGTTCTCAGCAATGCCTTTTGGTATCTCTTCAAGAGCTTCCGCATAAGCTGTTATCGCAAGCTGCTCCCTTCCATGATGGGTAGTGGCGTAATCGCGAAGCCTCATCGCAAGTTCTATTTCAGGCGATCCGCCTCCAGCTACTATTTTACCATCCTCGATCACGTCACCCACAACGCGCAGAGCATCATCAAGCGCGCGTTCCACTTCATCTGCAACATGTTCTGCTCCGCTGTATATCAGGATCGAAACTGCCTTTGGATTTCTGCATCCTTCGACATATATCATCTTGTAATTCCCAACGCCGCGCTCTTCTATTACATCAGCATATCCGAGGTCATCCTCTTCAACCCCATCAACTTTGGAGACAACGCGCGCCCCGGTGGCTTTAACTAGTTTCTTGATCTCTTCATCCTTGCATCTTCGGACTGCAAAAATACCTTTTTTTTGTAAATAATGCATTCCTATATCGTCTATTCCTTTTTCTGTAAATACGACATTAGCGCCGCTTCTTGCAAGTGCTTCCACTTTCTCTTCCACAAGCTTGCTTTCCTCAAGCCTTGCTTCAGAGAGCATATCTGCCGAAGAGATATGGATCTTTGATGTAACTTTTGTTTTCTCAACTTCTATGCCAGTGTCAAGGACTGCGATCTTAGCCTTCTCGACTTTCTTAGGCATGTTTTTGTGCGCTCTTGCCTTGTCAATTACAACGCCGCGGACGAATTTTGTATCTTTGATACTTCCGCCTCGCTGATGTATGATGTTGATGTTCTCTTTTACGTTCACCTTTCCGCTCTCTTTGATGGACTGTGCGGTCATCACGCATAGTTCAACAAGCGATTCAAGCGCAAGGTCTGCGCTTTTTCCAGTAAGAGCTGTCCTTGCTATGTTTTCAAGGACTTCATCAGAAGCGTCTATTGCCAGTTCATCCAGTATCTCAAGAGCTTTAACCTGGGCAAGACTGTAACCCCTTGTGATCACTGTTGGGTGGACGTTCTGTTCTACGAGGATTCGCGCTTTGTTCAGCAATTCTCCTGCCAGAACTACTGCGCTTGTTGTTCCATCCCCGGCTTTATCCTCCTGAGTGCGGGCTATCTCGACCATCATCTTTGCAGCCGGATGTTTTATGTCCATTTCCCGCAAAATAGTGGCGCCGTCGTTGGTGATCACCATGTCGCCCACAGGGTTCACAAGCATCTTGTCCATTCCTTTTGGTCCAAGCGTCGTTCTTACTGCGTCCGCTATCGCTTTCGCAGCTGTGATATTGAATTCCAGAGCTTCTCTGCCCTGTGTCCTTGTTTTATCTTTATCCAGTATAATAATAGGCTGTCCGCTTAATTGTCCTGCCATAATGAATTACCTCCATGCGTGAAGATATTTCTAAGTGTTTGTGGTTCTATAAATAATTATTGTAGGCTATGCATTGTCTGTGGATATTAAACATGAGCCAGAACCTTCTCCATTATCCCCAGCGCCTTCCTCAAATTCGCCTCAGATGTTGAATAAGATATCCTTAGGTGCCCTTTCCCGTTCTCCCCAAAAGCCGAGCCCGGGGTAACGATAACTCCATTCTTTATCAACTTCGAAGGCGCCTCCTCATCTGCAACCTCAGGAAAAGCATAGAAAGCTCCCTGGGGTTTGACGCATTTGATCCCCATCGATCTGAATCCTTCCATCAATATATCCCTTCTTGCCCTGAAGCTCTCGCGCATCTCTATGACGCAGTCCTGCGGTCCTTCGATAGCAGCCAGAGCCGCTTTCTGGGCGATAGAGCAGGCGCATGCCTGGATGTACTGGTGCACTTTAAGCATCTGCTCGACATACTCCTTGCGCGCCGCCGCATATCCGATGCGCCAGCCGGTCATTGCGTATGTCTTTGAAACTGCGTTGATGGTAATTACGTTATCAGTGAACTGCGCTGGACTGACATGCTCACCCTCGTAGATGAAATGTTCATAGACCTCATCCGAGATGATCGTAATATCATTCTCTTCTGCGATCTCGGCCAGACCTTTTATCTCCTCTCTGGTCTGCACAGTCCCCGTGGGATTCGAGGGCGAATTTATGATAATGGCACGGGTTTTCGGGGTAATGCGCTCGTTCACGGCATCGGGGGTCAGCGTAAGCTTTTCACCCAGCGGCACGCCCACCACCTTTCCCCCAGCCATCTTTGCCAGAGGCGAATATGATACAAATCCCGGGTCAGGCACCAGCACCTCATCTCCTATGTCTACCAGAGCCTGTAACGCGAGATGCAGCGCTTCAGAAGCTCCGGAAGTGACTATCACCTCATCACGCGAAACTGAAAAACTGTTATCCATCTCAAACTTTTTACTCAGGGCTTCCCGCAGTTCCGGGATGCCGAGGTTTGCCGTATATCCTGTGAATCCTTTATTAATAGCATCGATCGCTGCTCTCTTGATGTGCTCCGGTGTATCGAAATCCGGTTGACCCAGTCCCAGGTTTATGGCATTTGGTCCCGCCCCCTCGAACATCTTCCTGATACCAGAGATGTCAAGGCTCTTTACCCTCTGCGAAAACATGTCCCTCAATCAAATACAGTGTGGCGCTTTTTCAACTCGGCTTCACTTGCGCCTGTCCTGACCATCAGCTCTGAAATTACGGCGTCCAGAAATACCAGCGCTGATATCTCGAACACTGTTCCAAGAGGCGCAAGTTGAGGATATCCTATCATCCGCCGTTCCTGGTAATCCTCATAATCCAGGTCTTCCTTGGGTCTTCCGGGAATAATAACCACAATATCAGAAATAATACCAAGAGAAGAGTCCTTATTCGATGTAATAGTTGCAAGTTTTGACCCGATCTTTTTCGAGATGGCGCCAAGGTTCGCAACTGAAGTAGTTTCTCCTGAACCCGAAACGGCTATGACAAGGTCGTCTGGCGCAACTGCAGGGGCAGTTGTCTCTCCTACAACATGCACCTGGAATCCCATATGCATGAGCCTCATAGCAAAAGCCTTTGCTGCTAAACCCGACCTTCCCGCCCCCATCAGGAATATCTTTTTTGCCCCCATAATATTGTCCACAAGATCTGACACAG
>JBGOYM010000074.1:0-9426 GCA_041479675.1 Candidatus Methanoperedens sp. | reverse complement strand
CTTGATGGGTATATTCCAGATGAGATAGAAGCGAACAGAAAAGGCGCGCTCATGGTGGTACATGCCCATGGAGATAATATAAAAAGGCTTGAGGCAGTAAGGGACATGAAGGATGTCATTGGAACAACACAGGCAGCCCCATTGGCCAACGTCTATAATTTCGGCGGATTAAGCGACGGGGACAGGTGCGTTTTCCTTGCACATTCGTTCGGTGCGCGAAGCATCACCCTTGCGGGATTCAATTTCATTGATGAAAAAGTGACGGATATCAAGAAGAAAAAACTCAAATGGGCGCGGAAGCTTATTGGGATTATACCCGGTTCCCCAAAACCTATATGAATGATGGAGTTGTATGCGGTGAAAAATGGAGAAATCATATGGGAAATATTAGACCCAATTACATAAAATCATTAGCAAAACTGTTACTTGAAGAACATGATGATGTTTTTACAACCGATTTCGGACAGAACAAGGAGTACGTTACCAGATACACCAATGTCGAAAGCAAAGGTATAAGGAACCGCGTTGCAGGATATATCGTGCGCTCGTTGAGAGTAAAAGCTATTAGAAAGAAATAGAGGAGATCATGATAGAAGGTGTTCTGCCTGCTCTTATTACCCCGTTCACTAAAGATAATAAGGTAGATAAGGATGGTATAAGGCGGAATATCGAGTTTTTAATTGACGGCGGCGTATCAGGCGTCGTTCCCTGTGGAACAACAGGCGAGGCTGCCACTCTTTCCATAAAAGAACATGAAAAGGTTATCGAATACGCGGTCGAGTGCTCTTCTGTCCCTGTAGTGGCAGGCACTGGCTCCAACAATACCGTAGAGGCGCTTGAGCTGACAAAATTCGCCCAGGATGCAGGCGCAGACGCTGCACTTCTTATAACTCCGTATTACAACAAGCCAAATGACAGCGGGATGCTTAAGCATTTCATGACTGTCGCTGACAGTGTGGATATACCAATTATCATTTATAACGTTCCTTCACGCACAGGGATAAACCTGAAGCCTGAACTCACGGCAAAGCTTGCAAAAGTAAGTAATATCGTGGGGATAAAAGAAGCAAGCGGCAGCCTTGACCAGATCACCAGGATTTTCGAACTCACAAAGGGTGAGGATTTTGCAGTGCTCTCAGGAGATGACGGTCTAACGCTTCCGATCCTGTCTATAGGTGGAACAGGTGTCATCTCTGTTGTTGCGAATATCGCCCCGAAACTTGTAGTCTCAATGGTCGAGGCTTTTCGAAATGGAGACCGGGAAAAAGCAAGAGAGCTTCATCTGACCCTTGCCCCCCTTATACGAGCTATGTTCCTTGAAACAAATCCGATCCCTGTAAAAAAAGCAGTTGAACTGATAGGGCTTCCTGCCGGAAACCTGCGGCTTCCGCTTGCACCCATAAGCACAGATAACGAGAAAAAGCTAAAAGCAGCATTGAACGACCTTCATCTTATACAGTGAGTTGAATATGATAAAAATAGCAGTTACGGGAGCCTGCGGAAGGATGGGCAGGCTTATAATTGAAAACGTCCTGAAGTCAAAAGACATGAAACTCGTTTCTGCCATAGATGTTAGCAATATCGGGAAGGACATAGGCGACGTGATGAGGGTAGGCGCATTAAATCTTGTTGTGGAGGATGCAAATAACATCGATACGGTTCTTGATAAATCAAAACCTGATGTCCTCATAGATTTTACTATAGCTGATCCAGCAGTGAGGAACGTGCTTGTCGCTGCCAGTAAAAAAGTAAATCTTGTTGTGGGGACGACGGGTTTTACGCAAGATCAGCGCTTGAAAATGGAGACGGCGATCAAATCAAATGGCGTTTCCGCAGTGATTTCCCCGAATTTCTCGATCGGTGTGAACGTTTTCTATGGACTTCTTTCCGAAGCGGCGGCTCGTCTTGGTGATTACGACATCGAGATAATAGAGGCGCACCACAACCAGAAAAAAGACTCACCCAGCGGAACAGCTTTAAAGGCCGCCGAGACTATATCAATTAAGCTTGGTGGGCGGGATTTCGTATATGGGCGGCACGGTATTTCACCGCGCAAAAGAGAGATAGGGATACATGCTGTTCGCGGCGGCGATATTGTTGGAGATCATACTGTCCTGTTCGCAGGAGATGGGGAGCGCATTGAGATAAAGCATCAGGCGCACAGCAGGCAGGCATTCGCAAAAGGTGCTGTAAGAGCTGCAGAATGGGTTTGCCATGCAAAGCCTGGTATTTATGAAATGAGGGACGTCCTGGGAATCAAATAACCCCTGTCTGCCGAAAAGGTTAAAAGGAATGTGAGAGAATGAGAGCAAAATCATTCACTCTTTATGAACTGATTTAAAAATGTTCCGGGTGATCCGGGACATGTATCGTGCATTATGAAATGCATAACCCCAACTCATGTTGGAAAAGGAGGACATATAGGTTGTTAAATGAATTACAGAACAGAAAGGCTGACTTAAAAAATAAGTCAGAAGAGAATAAGGATAAAAGGAACGAGTTAAACCTTGAAGCAAGTAAATGGGCGACTAAAAGGAACGAACTTAATACTCGTACCAAGGAACTCATCGATGAGGCACAACAGCTTAAAAAACTGCGCGATGAGAACAACGAAAAAGTCGGCGAGGCAAAACTTAAACGCGACGAACTGAATGAGCAGGCTAACAAGGTTTATGCTGAAGTCGATAAGATCCGTAAGGACTTGAATCTTGGCGACGGGCCATCCCTGAAAGAAATGAAACGGGAGATTGACCAGCTGGAGTTCAAACAACAGACTGAGGTGCTGAAAACATCCCATGAACGTGAGCTTGTGGAAAAGATCGCCAAATTGACTGAAGAGCTCAAGCGCAAAAAGTCCCAGCTTGAAGGAAGCAGTGAATTAAAATCATTACTTGAAAAAGCCCAGGTTTTGCGGGATGAAGCTGCTGTATACCATAATAAAGTAAAAGAAGCTGCAGAAGCTGCACAGCAGTATCATGATAAGATGATTACGATTTTCAAAGAAGCCGATGCGATGAGAGCGGAATCCGATGCTGCACATAAAGAATTCGTAAAAGCACAGGAAGCAGCGGATGAACAGCACAGGCTTTTCATACAGTCCCAGAAAGAGATCCGTGAGATCAACAAACTGATCATCGGATTAAAGAGAAAGACCAAAGAAACCAAGGACGAATCCATCAGGGAACAGACAAAGAAAGAAGCAGAGGAGGTTTATAACCAGTTCAAACTCGGTGAGAAACTGAACACAGAAGACCTGATGCTGCTTCAGAGATCGGGACTTCTGTAACCCGATTTTTTTAATTTTTTTACCTGGGATTTAGATGGAAAAGCCAGTAGTGCCTATTAAATGCTATTTTGTGAGTTGGGATAAGGCTTACAGGCTGGGAAGGAAGATCGCGCGTAAAATAAAAAAATCAGGATTCATACCCGACCTGGTAATAGGTGTTGCACGAGGAGGACTTGTACCAGCTCGTATCGTGTGCGATTTTCTGCATCAGAAAGACTTGACGTCCATAAAGGCGGAACACTGGGGGATAGCTTCTACTCTTGGAAATGCAAGAATAAAATTCCCGCTGCCTGAAGAAATCGACATCTCAGGGAAAAGGATATTGGTGGTTGATGATGTTGCTGATACCGGAGATACCTATCATGTTATCTTGGATCATATAAATGAGAGATCTCCAGCCGAGGTGAGGACCGCTGTGCTGCAGTACAAGACCTGTTCCACTTTCGTCCCTGATTACTGGGGTGAGAAACATGATGCATGGAAGTGGATAATCTATCCGTGGGCATTGTATGAGGACATGACAGGGTTCATAAAGCGAGTGCTTGTGCGCCCTATGACGCGGGAAGAGATCAGGAAAGAACTGAGGAGCGGATTTGATATTCGAGTGCCCAGAAAAGAGTTGAAAGAATTCCTGAATGACATGAGGGACGATGGGAAGCTCACAAAACATAACAAAAGCGGTAGATTATACTGGGAAAGCAGGTGATGCATAATGAACTGCAGGGTATATCTTCTTGTTTCAGGTAAAGTCCAGGGAGTTTTTTTCAGGTCAGGCACAAAAAAAATAGCAGATGAACTGCATCTCACTGGCTGGGTCAGAAACAAAGATGATGGGCGCGTTGAAGCGGTTTTTGAAGGCGAGAAGGAAATAGTGGATAAGATGGTAGAATGGTGCAGGAAGGGACCGGATTACGCAGATGTTAAAGATATTCAGGTGATATCTGAGAAATATATCGGAGAATTCAAGGATTTCTCAGTGAGAAGGTAGTAGATATTTATAGCCCGACTAATAATTTTGAGATATGAAAAATATCGATACCCCTTGCCCTTCATGTTCGCCAGAGAAAAAAGAAAAGAAAGTGCCCGTGCGGGTAATAGTGAGCATAGGAGAAAAGTCCCTTCGCATCAGGACCCTTCTTTCTGGAGTCATCAGGGTGGGCGACGAGCTTGTAATGGATGATGAGACCTCAGGAGTGGCATATCCTGTGCATATAAGTTCTATTGAAGTTAGTGATAAAAGGAAAGAAAGCGCACAGGCTGATGAAATTAAGACGATATGGGCGCGTGCGATCGATGAAGTTGTTGTAAAAATAGCCATAAGCCATAGAGAAACAACTGAATCCATGGAGATGAAAGTACCGGGGGACAGGGAATTTATCATCGGGGAAAAAATAAAAGTGGATAGTCGGGAATTGAAGATAATACGGATAAAGATACGGGATAGTGGATTCAAGAGCAGAAAGGGTGTTGCGATCAAGGCAAGCGATATCAAACGCATCTATGCTGAATCGGGGCAAAGGGAACCAAGACGTTTTTCAAAAGCCGGAGAGCGTATTGTTATCAAAAAGCGGGAGTCGGTATGGAGTTTGAAAACCAAAAAAACAGACTGATAGATGAATTGAGGCGTCACGGCACCAGTGAGCGTGTGCTCGATGCCATGCGCCGCGTCCCACGTCACCTATTTGTCCCTGAAAGAGAACAGAAGAATGCATATGCTGATCATCCCCTGCCCATAGGATGGGGACAAACGATCTCAGCTCCTCATATGGTGGCTATAATGTGCGACCTGCTTGACATACAGGACGGTATGAAGGTGCTTGAGATAGGGGCAGGTTCTGGGTATCATGCTGCTGTCATGGCAGAACTTGCTGGAAGCGGACATGTGTATGCTGTGGAACTAATAGAAGGTCTGGCTCTGTTCGCCCGTGAGAACCTTAAGAAAGCAGGCATCAGCAACGTGACAGTACTTGTTGAGGACGGATCTATAGGGCTTCGCGGCTTTGCCCCATATGACCGCATTAGCGTCGCGTGCGCTGCGCCTGATATATCTGAGACTTTAACAGAACAGCTTAAGCCTGGGGGAAAACTCGTCATACCTGTGGGGAAACACATACAAGAACTATATCTTGTGACAAAAATAAATGGATTAAAAAAAGAAGCGAAATGCGGCGTTGTATTCGTGCCGCTTGTTGGAAAAAAAGGTTTTCCCTATTAGATAGAATGAAGCTCGCCAGACTGGATTTTTTCTACCAGCATGTTCCATTCGTGTTTCTTTAGTCTAACTGTGTTCGCTCCCTCACCTATCAACACGTCATCTCCACTTGTCTCAACTGCCGGGCAGCAGCTTTTTTCACATATATATACTTTCATTGGATTCACCTTTCTTTTACAGGTTTGTATTGGATTTAAAGGTTATTGTGGCATCCTGAGTAAACTTTATTAATGGGTTTGTTTATATCAGGTTTAAATGAAAGCCACGAACGGGGATTAATTTTAAATGCGCATATTATATCTATTACGGCTTATAGAAACTATTATCTACTAATATGTCGAAAAAATGTTTTTTGGAGGATGAATCTTGAAGTATTGTGTTGATTGCAGATACTTCACAACAAAAGTAAAAGGAAGCAATAGAGAGCAGTACGATGGTTCCTGCACGCTCGCAAAGAAAAACGTGTATGAGACCAATCGTGGATGCAAAGACTTCACAGAAGAGCGCATATAAGCATCCATGCAACTGAGCCATATACTGGCGATTGCTGTTTTTTTATTTACTTATATGCTGATAGTTGTGAAGCCGAAAAGGCTCAACGAGGCTCATGCAGCCCTGATCGGCGCGGCGCTTACAACTGTTTTTCTGCTAAAACCCACTCATGTACTTGAAGCGATGGGCATCTCAACGCCAGAGATGCCTGTTCCTCTTGTGACCACATGGAACGTGGTCATTATACTTGCGACACTCATGGTCATCTCGACGCTTCTTGATGATCATGGGTTCTTTGAATACTGCGCCTACAGGGCGATACATGCATCAAGAAACAATGGTGAACGGCTTTTTTTATATACATTCCTCGTTGTCTCGCTCATTTCACTGTTCGCAGGGAATGATGTAGTAATTCTTACCACGACCCCGATAATTCTCATATTCTGCAGGAACGCGCGGATCGACCCGAAACCATTTATGTACGTCTCTTTTTTTGCTGCTAACACATTTTCAATGCCTCTTTATATCGGTAATCTCACAAATATCATGATCGGTGACAGTTACAGGCTGGATTATTTCGGATTCACTGGGTTCATGGTTCTTCCCACCCTTGCGGCAGGTATTGTGAATTATTATTTTTTGAAGCACATTTTCAGGAGGCATATACAAGTGAGTTTTGATGCGAAAGACAATGGTAGGGTCAAGGTGAAGAACAGAATGCTTGTCACTCTTGGCCTCGGGGTGCTTGCAGCGGTCATTGTGCTGGGTGGAGTTGCGAATTCTCTAAAAATACCTATATCAGCAGTTACCCTTGCAGGCGCTTTGATCCTGATACTATTCGAGCGCCGACCGCTCTACAGGCTTAAGCGTGTATCATGGAATGTGGTTATGTTCGTCATAGGCCTTTTCATAGTTGTTAAAGGTCTTGAGGTGAGCGGGTTTGCCGAATATGCAGGAGAGGTTTTGTTTGTGAATTTAAGCGATAATATCATGGCGGCAACTTTTGTGGTATCACTCATATCTGCGCTCATGTGCAATCTCGTCAATAACATACCCATGACAGCCATGATGCTCTCTATATTCCAGCATCCAGGCCTGAGCCCTGATATGAATACGGCGATGGCATACTCGCTTGTCATAGGCTCCAACCTGGGCGCAAATTTCACCACCTTCGGTGCGCTTGCTGGCATCTTGTGGCTTGAGAGCGCGAAGAGATATGGATGGAGCACGACTATGACTGATTTCCTGAAGATAGGGCTGTTCGTGACGCCGATAGCGATACTGGGGTCAAGCATAGTGCTCGCCCTTGAAATATTATTTCTAGTATAAATCCAACAAAAAATTATGGCAAATAGTATTTATACAAATGTGGCTACATAGCAACAAATCCACATTCATCATTTCGAAACCCTGCGTGGTTTTAAAGGCGGTTGATTTTCATGCTCAAAATAACCACCCCCTCCCGTCTGCACATGACCCTTATCGACATGAACGCCTTACGGGGGCGTGTGGACGGCAGTATCGGGCTTACGCTTGATAAGCCTGTTATCAGCATAATGGCACAGAAGTCTGACAGCATCGAGATAACAGGGAACAGCGAACACGGAGAACGCATGAAAAACAGCACTTCTGCGCTCCTGCCAAACGGTGCGGGGATACATATCGAAATAGAAAATGATTATCCATCCCACATCGGCATGGGTTCGGGAACGCAGGCTGCTCTTGCTGCTGGTATGGCAGTGAACAGGCTATACGACCTGGGTTTAAGCGTATATGAGATCGCCGTGAAAGTCGGCAGGGGAGGGACAAGCGGCATCGGAGTGGCGGCATTCGAGAAAGGCGGCTTCATCGTGGATGGAGGACATAAGTTCAGCGAAAAAAAAGCATTCCTCCCATCAGCGGCGAGCAAGCTTCCAACGGCTCCTGTCCTGTTAAGAAAAGATTTCCCTGATTGGCCTATCTTGATCGCGATCCCCAGGCAGAAGGGAGCATCCATGAAAACAGAAGAGAATATATTCCAGACAGAATGCCCTGTGCCGTTGCGCGAGGTAGAAAAACTTTCACACATAATCCTGATGCAGCTTCTTCCTGCACTTTTTGAAGAGGATATGGCAGTATTCGGCAGCAGTATCAATGCGATCCAGGAACTTGGCTTTAAGAAAAAGGAAGTTGCACTTGCACCCGTTTCAAATGTATTAATGAAGATCCTCAGGGAAGAGGGGGCATACGGGGCTGGTATGAGCTCGTTCGGTCCAACAGTTTATGCATTCGGGGAAGATGCTGAGGAACTAAAGAAGATCTCAATGGAATTTCTGGGCAATAAGGGGCAGGTATTTATTACAAAGGCAAGGAATGAAGGAGCAAAAATACAAGATAACTGATTTTGGAGGAACTTTTTCCAATGGTAGAATCTGAAGCTCATAAAAAATACGAATTCAAACGAACTCTTGAAGCTCTTCGCGATAAGCACGGCAGAGGTACGGAACTCATCTCCCTGTATATCCCTCATGACAAACAGATACATGAAGTTTCAAACCAGTTGAGGGAAGAGTTCGGCCAGGCTTCCAACATCAAATCAAGGGTGACCAGACAGAATGTTACAGGTGCTATCGAATCCCTGCTTTCTCGACTCAAGCTCATACCAAAGCCACCATTGAATGGTGTTGTGATATTTTGCGGCGCTGTGGACGTTGGTGCTAACAAAACAGAGATGCAGACATTTATAATGGAACCTCCTGAACCCATTGTTTCTTATAAATATCACTGCGATTCATCTTTCCTTCTTACACCTCTTGAGGACATGCTGCACGAGAAAAAGACATACGGGCTCATCGTACTTGACAGGCGCGAAGCCACTGTGGGGTTGCTTCGCGGGAAACATATCGAAGAAATGTCACACCTCACTTCCAATGTCCCCGGAAAACAGCGAAAAGGGGGTCAGAGTGCTCACAGGTTCCAGCAGCTTCGTCTCATAGCGATCAATGATTTCTATACCAAGATTGCAGACGCTGCAAGTGAGGTCTTCCTTGCTATCGACATGAAGGACTTCTTAGGCGTTTTCATAGGCGGACCTTCTCCCACGAAAGAAGAATTCGAGAGCGGGGCCTTCCTGCACCATGAGATACAGAAAAAGATATTGGGGCTCTTCGATGTGGCATACACGGACGAATCAGGGTTATACGAACTATTCGACAAACTTGGAGATGCTCTGCAGGACCTTGATGTTGTCAAAGAGAAAAAGTATATGGAGCGCTTCATGAAAGAGCTTGTGAACGACACAGGTCTGGCTTCTTATGGTGAAGAACAGGTCAGGAAAAACCTCGAAATGGGCACTGTGGATACTCTGCTGTTATCTGATGAACTCAGAAAGGTCAGACTCACCATAAAATGCGGCAACTGCAGTAATGAGGAAAAGAAGACAATTATGAAGAAGGCT
>JBGOYM010000073.1:0-9476 GCA_041479675.1 Candidatus Methanoperedens sp. | reverse complement strand
CTTGGTTATTTGTTTCGGTATTGTTCAAAACAAGTCCTATCATTTTGGTGTATAATCTTCCATATTTTGGAATCTGATAAAAAAGCTCTTTTTCTACCTGTGTTCCCCCTTTATGCACTTTCATTTCAATACCTACTGTATTTTCTATAACAAAATCTACTCTATGCTTACCTTCTCTTGCTTCATAACGAATATCATAATCAAATCTCTCATTCAAAAGAGCCAGTTTATGTTCTAAATCTTGTTGATAATCTTTTTCGACTTTGTTTTTTCCATATCGAAAATAGACTTCATTACTATTTAAAAAATTAATTACATTTTCAAAAACATTTCCTTCTGTAATTTCTGGTCTGTTTCTCTTTTTGGAATTTTCAGATTTTATCGATGAAGAATTGTCAATTATTGGAGTGTATTCAACATCAATAATTTTATTATCTGGAAAAGATAATCTTTTCGATATAGAATTGTTGCCTTTATTTTTTGTATATTGTGCGACAACTAAAATCATTACGATGGCTACAATGAAGTAGAATAAGTTTATGAAATCAACCATTAAATGCTTCCCTTATAATATATTTAAGGCATCAATTATTTTAAGAATAAGATAGCCACCTAAAATTAGTACAACAATAATCTGGATTGCTTTAATTAAATCTTCAGGTTCAAGCATGAATAAACATCTCCAGCTTCTATAAACCCATTCTTTTTCGCATCTTAATATTATCTTTCTGCATCTTTTTCATTGTACCCTTGACTCCAAAGGGGTCTTTTTTTAAACAGTCAGCTTTATGGATTCTCATACCTTTCGCGGTATCAAAATTTTTTCCACAATTTGGACATTTAGATGTCATTGATTAACCACCTATGATTTATCATACTTCTATTACAGTATATATGTTTTTCTTAAATGATTTTATAATGTGAAACAATATTAAAAATATGGATAAGTGTAGGTAGACGTTTGTATATCTGGAACACACCATGGGTATCATCAGGATCTTTCAACCTGCCATGGAAAAGCGAACCGATGCAACCAGACCCCGTCGCGCGGGGCTACCAGTAAAGTTTGATGAAACTTTTCAAAGTTTCGCCCTCGGCAGAGACTCGAAACTCCGAATGGACGTTTTCGTCGTTCGTCACATTGCCCTGTGGTTTCATGATCACTTTTCAGACCTGGGAGAAAAGCAAACCCCGCGATTAATGCACGCCCCAGTATTTATCGCTCAACCCCACGAAAAAATTAGCGTAGTCGCTTGTTTTTTCAGCACCTGGGCACATAAAGAATAATTGATACAAATATTTAATTATTAGGTGATTATTTTATATTCTTTTGGAAATTTTTTCATTAATAATAATATCTATTGAGTCAATAATTTCATTAATCCAAATATCATCATATTTTTCCATATAAATTATAATACGGTTGTCTACAAAATATTGATTAATTTTATTAATTAGTGGCGATAAATCAACTTCGGATTGTGTTATTTTCAAATGCTGTAAAAATTGTATTATTGAATCATATCTTATGGATTTCTTAAAATATTCTCTATCTATATTCATAGTAGTTTTTGATTCCATATAGATAGTGGCTGCGATAAGAATCAAAGCTGCCATAAGAAGAAGCGATCCGATAAAATCATCAAGACTTATTAAACCGATTGAAGCAGCGATAAGAAGAGCAAAAACTGACAAAAAACTCCTATAATGAAACTTATGATCTTCTTTACGAAGATTATAATACTGTGAATGTTTATCTCTTTCTGTTTTAAAAAAATCTATTATTTCATTTAATTTATTTTTGTACTCTTCCCTTAATTCTCCTGTTAGCATAGCGTTCTAATAAATTTTTAAGATATTAATACAATCGTCTTGTCACGGGCATATTAGGATAATTACCAACACGAATTGAAACGGTCACAAAAAATAGTAATGTTTATTATTAAGAACTTACAATTAAAAATTTAATAAGTAAATTTATAAAACAAGGTGGTATATATTTATGGATACGATGAGTGAATATAGGGGCACCAATACAGTAGCCCTTCTCATGCATGCAACTCTATTTTCTTATCAGAAGTCTTATGACAAAATGGTAGGAACAGCAAGTAGTGCCATTCTCAGGTTCGCAATACCCTACCTTAGCGAGATCATCTCTTTGACAGGATTCCCCGATACTTAACCCTTATAACAGCCCCAACTCCCTCAGCTTCTCCTGTGTCGGCACCCCGTTCTTGTCCCATCCCCTTAAGAGATAATACTCATCAAGCGCCTTCTCAAACTCCATCCTGTCAATTCCACCGCTCTCAAAGAACCTTTCAGGAAGAATATCATCTTTTCTTGAAAATCCCGCTCTTATATTGAACATCCGTTCAAGGTTCCATATCCTCTCACCGCATTTTATGAACTCTTCTATGGAATAATTCACACCCGTAGCAGTTCCAAGCATTTCAACGAAATCCCCAACTGGGATATCGAACGAAGCGAACAGGCAGAGCACCAGTGAATCCAGAGATGCCGTCTGATCCTGGAATGTCCGCACAAGTTCTGCCTTTCCTGAAAAAGTAAATCGGTCAACCTTCCTTGGCTTTCCCAGTATCTCAGGCGCAACCATATAGGCGCGCAGGTGGCATCCCCCGCGGTTACTTGTGGCATACGAAAGCGCCATTCCGAGTACACTTCGCGGGTCATAGCCCGGAAGCTCAAGCCCTTTTGAGTGCATCGCAACATCTTTTCCATGAGCTCTTGCAAAAGACCTGGAACCCCTGCCAAGTTCTTTTCCGATTCCGTCGCTTTCACCTATATTTTTAACAAGTTCGGAAAATTCTTTGATATCTTCCCCCATTATCTCAGCATAGGACGCAATAGTGGATCCTGAGGAGATGGTATCTATTCCATAGTCGTTACACAGGCGGTTCGCCCTTATGACAGCTTCTAGATCTGCATTATTATTATCTGGACCGTAAGCCCACAGGGTCTCATATTCAGGGATCTCAAGACCCTCAAGAGCGCCGCTTTTTATCACGTGCCTGCATGCTATTATGCAATTATAGCAGGTATTGTTCTTAATATCGTAATTCTCCTTGATGAAGTCGCCCGAAACCTTCTCTGCTCCACTGAATTCAGAATCTCGGAAGTTTCCCGTTGGCAGCACCTTCTGGTAGTTCATCAGGTTCATAGCCGCTGACGTCCCATAGGTGTGAAGTCCTTTTGATGACATTGGTCCTTCTTTTATTAGTCGCAGTGCTTCCTCTCTTGCCTTCCTGAAACCCAACTCATCTGCGATCAAGGGTTTTTTATCCCCCCTGACCACGAGAGCTTTAAGTTTTTTTGAGCCCATGACAGCACCCAGACCCCCGCGCCCACAGGCATGATTATAGTCGTTCATGACACTAGCAATGGGAACAAGCCTCTCGCCAGCCCGCCCGATGCATGCCACGCGACCAGGGGAAGAGAGTTTATCTGTGCATGACCTGACGTTCTCCCCCCACAACCCGTTCGCTGGATGTATATTTATGTCATCGTTATGGATAGAAATATAGACCGGCGCTTCTGCAGCGCCTTTTATTATCAGGGCGTCGATACCTGCGAATTTCAATTCTTTCCCGAAGAACCCCCCGCTGCTTGAATCAAATATTGTGCCGGTAAGTGGCGATTTTGAAACCAAGGCATGTCTTCCTGACATGGGCGCGGCTGTACCTGTAAGTGGTCCTGTCGTAAATATCAGGATATTTTCCGGGCTTAAAGGGTCGATAGAGGGGTCAACAGCATCATAATACAGTTTAACTCCAAGACCTCTTCCTCCGATAAAAGAATGAAGAATACTTATATCGCTCTTTGTTTCTGTAATACTGCTGTCTGTTAGATCGATTGTTACGGTTTTTCCTGTCCAGCCGTGCATATGGGTTTTACAATTGGGCGGTAATATATTAAAGGTATTTATCCATGGTTTTTTGTGTTGTAACACCAATACATTTTACAATACCTTTTTCATCCTCCATGATCTTCATTATAGAATCAATATCCACAGCCCCATTCAGACGTTCCCGCACACATTTTATATTCTCCCTGTTCTTAAGGAATCTCTGCGCTTTTAGTTTCAGATCGTTGAATGCCAGTAGATCATATCTGCGGCAAAGTTTTACATACTCAAAAAAATCATCCAGGCGTTCATCAAAAGTCCTCTGGGGAAGCAGCTCGCCTGTTTTGAGATAATGTGATATCCTGTGGAATATATACGGGTCACCGATCGCGGCACGACCTGTCATGAGCCCGTCGCATTGCGTATAATGAAGCATATGACTTGCTATTTTTTCATCACGGATATCCCCGTTAGCGATAACGGGGATTGATATAGCGCTCTTTATGGCTTTTATTATTTCCAGGTTTACCTTTCCAGAATAACCCTGCTTCTGGGTCCTCCCGTGGACAGTAAGGGCAGAGGCGCCGGCTTTTTCGATAGTCTTTGCAACCTCAACAGTACTGTCCGTACTGTCCAGTACCCTCATCTTTGCTGTTACAGGCACCTTAAGCGCACCAGTGAGTCGTTCAATGATTTCCCTGATAATGCCGGAATTCTTAAGCAGCGCACAGCCGCATCCGCTCCTGACGACTTCCTGAGCCGGACAGCCAAAGTTCAGGTCGATGATATCAGGTCTATATATTTTCTCAAGGATCTGTGCTGATCTTTGCAGAGTATCAGGTTCAGAACCCATCAACTGTATACCTACCGGTCGTTCCTGTGGTGCGATTAGACCAAGAGCTATGCTTTTATGGTTTTCCCGAACGACCGCTTCGCTTGATATCATCTCTGAATAAACAAGGGATGCGCCGTATTTTTTGCACAGCAGCCTCAATGGCAAATTGGTCACGCCTGACATGGGGGCGAGAACGAGGTTTCCGTGCAGGTTTAGTTTTCCGATTTTCATATGTTTTTTTTAGATAAATAATGCCTGTCCATAAACTATAAATACTTTCGTTCGTATATATACGAATTATAGTGGGCAGGACAAAATCTTTTTTACCACCACCCTCAAACCTGCCCACTACCTCCTATTGAAAAAATAATTTTCAGTCTTAATACCATTTCTGTGTCTGTGCAATTTTCTCTTCAAATTTCAGGTTCACTATTTCATTCAGGTGTAGCCCCACTTCGTCAGGTGTAAATCCGAGCGCAAGCCCGAGAAGCTGGGTAAAATGAAGCACTGGAATATCATAATCCTTTCCCGATTTTTCAAGTTCAATCTGGCCTGCATCGTACTGAAGATGGCAAAAAGGGCATGCATCAATAATACAATCAACTCCTGCCTTTTGTATCCTGTCAAGCTTGTACTCGGTCATCTTGAACGAGGTTTCAAGCATCGCTGACCTCACGCCTCCTCCTGCGCCGCAGCAGCTTGTCTTGCCTTCATAGGGAACACTTTTTGCGCCTGTGGCTTCAACCAGTTCATCAAAGAAAACAGGGAATTGCGCGCTTCCAAGCTTTCTTTCTCTTGTGGGCTTGAGAAGATGGCATCCATAATGCACAGCAGCCCTTATTTCAAGAGGCTTCTCTATTGCATCGCCCAGCTTATTCACGCTAATATCAGTGTGGAGGAACTCGATTATATGCCTGACTTCGATCGTGCCCCTATATTCCTTCCCTATTTTTTGGAGGTGGGCATTGACTTCGTTCCTGAGCCCTGCATCGGTTTTCAGGATATTGTTGGCATCCATGAGCGAACTGAAGCACCCATTGCAGATAGTCAGAATGTCGGTACCTTTCTCCTCAGCAAGCACGAGGTTTCTTGAAGCGAGGGTGAGCCATGTGATCTTATCGAATGAGCGGTAAATACCCGGAGCAGGGCAGCACGCTGTCTCTTTAAGTTCGCTGCATTTTATCCCGAGCCTTTCAAGAACGAGCATTGTAGCTTTTTCAATTCCTGGATAGCGGTTAGGGATAAGGCACCCGGTGAACAGCGACAATTTCCTCATTTTTTTATCAGCTCTTCAAATCCTGTTGATCCAAGAAGTGCTTTTACTTCCTTATGGGCTTTTTTCCGTGAAGCTTCATCTATCCTGAGCCCGAGTTTTTTTCTCATATCCCTGTGTTTGTCATCAAGTGGAATGGACTGCCCTGTCTCAATAAGAAAATTACATACATTCCTGTGTACTGGAAGTATCTTTCCTTTTTTCACAGCCTCGCTGCGCAGCGTCAGCACTGCATCCGTTACTTTTATCCCGCGGGGACAGCGCTCCTGGCAGTCGTAGCATGTGGTGCACATCCAGATCTCTGGCTGGTCGCTGACATCTTTCTTTACAGAATCCCTGACTATCTTCCTTATGTTAAGGCTGGTGTACTTTCCAGATGGGCAGCTCGCATGGCATGTGCCGCACTGGAAACAGGTGAGTATGTCAGGATTGTTCATTGGATTAATTATGGGTAAACCTATATTTAAGGATTTAAGATAAATAATGAGGCGAATAAAGGTAGATAAAGGCAAACTTGTCCTGACAGAAGGAGTGATCGGTTTCTTTAAACAAATACAAAAATTTAATTATATCCCACAGTAATATTGATATACTTTTAATTACCCCTATTAATATATTATGTTCCTTCCCACACCCGAAGATTTCAAAAAACTGCGTCTGGAATTGGGTCTTACCCAGCACGACCTTGCTACCCGGGCAGGTGTGAGCCAGCCACTGATAGCGCGCATTGAGTCGGGGGATGTAGACCCCAGGCTTTCAACCCTGCACAAGATATTTAATGCGTTTGACGCTGCCAGGAAGGAGAAAGTGCTTGTCAGGAATGTCATGCATTCGCCCATAATACATACAACTTCAGACAGTTCTTTAGAGGATGCCGTAAGGATAATGGAAGAGCACGGTTTTTCCCAGATGCCTGTAATAGACGGGGGAGTCCCGGTTGGCAGCATATCCACTGACCAGATTGTGGCTTCGATGACAGATCAGGATATTAAGAAAGTTTCACATCTTCTTGTGCGAAATATTATGGGAGAATCTTTTCCCACGGTATCTCTAACAACGGATGCAAATACGGTATCAAGGATACTTGAGAAGAACCCGGCAGTCCTTGTTCTTGAGAAAGGGGTGGTGGTGGGTGTGGTGACAAAACACGACATTATGAAGATGTTGCGTGGATAACCCTATATACTTAATAATCAATATATAACTGTTCCAGACCTACGAAATCTGGGGCAAATCGTGTTGATAGGTCCTTGCGGGAGAACGGCAATGCCAAAATCTATGACCGTATAGACAACCCCAATGCGGTACACGCGATAACGCCTGATACTAGGGTTACGGCAACGGACAGCGGCACATGCCAGCGGATGAAGTTCCGGGTTAGTGTCAGGCTACAGCAATCCTATCTTTACTCTATCTTTTTATGAGCCTTTCCCGGATCAAATAAACACATATCGCCAGCACTGCAACACCGTACAGCGCCTGGAATATTAGCTGATATTTATAGCTAAACCAGGTCTGGATCAGTATTTCAATTGAAGTGTATATCTTGAATATTGCAAGTAATGCGAACAGCATTGCTATCAGGAACGTCCCCGTGTAAAAATAATCCTCTAATTTTTCTCGGTTTATCATCATGATCTCCTCCTTAATGCTATAACCAATATTAGCGCAGCAATTGCCGCTATTACCTCAAATCCGGGTTCCCCTTTCATTGTGGGATATGCCTCAGCAACGGCAGCCATTGTTGCTCCAGGAACAGGCGCAACGCCGCCCTCTCGCATGAACTTAGAAACTTCTATGTTCATCTTCTTCTCCTGGCTCTCTTTCGGGATGGTTTTTGTGGGAGCAAGCATCAGAGCTTTATCCCATGTATTTACCAGAACATCCCCTTTCCAGAGTTCCACTACCATCATATAATTATAACCCTCAGGCACATCAAGCTGGACGCTTTTAACAGATGTAGCTTCACCTGAGATGACTCCTGTCTCGGATGCTTTTTTATCGGCAAGAAGGTTTGATTCAGCCTGCCGCGCCTTGACGATCATGTTCATGTTATCAGAGGGTGCCGCCCATTTGTTCTCAAGATATACATCAGACCTTATTGATGCAATTCCGCCTGATGCTCCTGCTACAATAAAATCAATATTGTTGACCGCGACACCGCTCTGTTTTGCAGCAGGCGTCAGCGCATTCAAACCTTTTATTCCTACCGAACCGCTCTCCCTGATGCTGCCGTTGTCATATAGCAGTATCCTGAGGTCGTAGTTCCCGTTTCGTTCAACTTTTAATTTCGCTGAAGCTGTTACAGTTTTATCGCTGTCGCTCTCAGGTATTGGGGTAGAGACTTCAGCCTCATGCAGACCAGTGTTGCTGTTTATCGCTCTTATCAGCATGGTAGCGTTCCTGGCTTCCCCCTCGATATGGTAAATGTATGCAGTGACGTTAATTTCTATAAGAGAACTTGTCACCTCAACTGGTTTGACATCCACCTCGCGGATGGAAAAGGATGCGGAAGGTTTGTAGACAGATTCCTGGATAAGAGCATCGCTATTGATCAATACGATGGTAAGAGATACCACAAATATGACTGCCAAAAGTGCAGCAAGTGCGTTTTCAGATTTCATAAGCCCCGCTCAGAATATGAGGTCGGGGTTTATAAATATTGCTGCCAGAAAATCTCGAGTGACTCTCTCTCTTTAAATTTGCATCTCGTTAGAGCTATGCTCATCTATGATGGAATCAAGCATGAAATACTTCTCGACGAATTTCTTGAGTTCCTCATCAGAGATGCACGAAATACGCTTCTCCTCATTATACAATTTCTGGATATCGGCCTGGATAGCTCTCACGCGCGGATCGTTCTTACCGATCTTCGTGTCCACATGCATCAGATCATTCAGCGTCTCCTCGACCTTGAACCTTATCACTTCAAGTCCAGAAGAATCCCCTATCATCAACTGCCTTTTTCCGCCAACTATTTCAGGCGGATAGGGCTCGTAAGTGAATGGATTTTTTATGATGCCGGCGGTGTGTATGCCGCTCTCATGGGCAAAGATATTCTTACCCACCACGGATTTGTTGCGCGGTACCCTGATCCCTATTTCCTTTTCCATGAACTCAGCAAATTCTGTAACTGACTTAAGGTCGTATTTCTGGAATCCTTCCACACGCTGTATCAGGAACAGGGCAACTTTCTCAAGTTCAGCATTACCTGCCCGTTCACCTATTCCCAGGAAAGTGAGGCTTGACCAGTTCGCGCCATACCAGTATCCTGCAATAGAACATGCCACGGACATCCCGAAATCATCATGGATATGAGTTTCGATATTTTTAGCGCCCATTCCACGCAATTTCTTAACGATGTAAGGGATCCCGTAAGGCTCATCAGCCTCAGGGAACGGCAAGCCAAAGCCCACTGTATCGCACAGGCGTATTATGCAGTCCGGGTCGATCTCAAGAAGTTTTTCAATAAGCGGGAATACAAAACCTTCGTTATCTGCGCGGGT
>JBGOYM010000072.1:0-9482 GCA_041479675.1 Candidatus Methanoperedens sp. | reverse complement strand
TCAATTACATTAAATTCCATGTTAATCCCCTCCTGGAATTTTATGCTTAAAATATTAATGAGGGGATTAATATTAATAATTTTCTGAAAGTATAAAAAATAGTTAAATTTATAAACTCAGTCTATCTTTTGGTAACCACCATCTAGAAAAAAAATATCAGGTGGTTCTATATTAAGTGCAGCCCCAGGATTCCCCTATCTCCAACCCATCGCCCCCCTCTCTTTGCACAACCCCCCGCCTTCCTTACAAAACACTGCACCCCACATGCCCTCAAAATACTCATGCACGAAACCACAGGTCAACATAGCATAAGACACTGCAGCAAATCCATGAGCTGAACTGATGTCGAACCTTCGCGTTTTTCCAGTGGAAGTATTGACTTCTTCAGCATCAGCCTGTGATATCTCATAAAGCAAAACATCCATGCGAGCCTGCTGTTCAGGGAAATAGCATATTCCAAGATCCCGCCTGGCAGAGATATTCTCAATATTCTCGCACATCGCCGTATGCTTGATGGATACATGGTACTGCCAGTCTTCCTCTGGGAGCAGATTCCTGTTCAACTCTTTCACCGTGTTCCAGATCGGAATATTAGAATCTCCACTCGTAAACTCGTGGATTGCACAAAGAAGAAGGGTACCTGTAACATCCATGCCACGCACCATGAGGCACTTAAGGATGAGCTGATGGACTAAGAACGAAATTCTTGCTGGAACTTACCTGCGGTCTGGAGTGGATTGTTTTTGCTCTTTTGGATATGTTGTAACGTTCCAAAATACTCCATTTCCAGAAAAAAGCCTTTATCTTAACGATAGCTTTAATACTGACCGTTGAAAGGTGTATTTTATCAGTTAAAGTCGTTTAAATCACTAAAATGTTCAGCATAAACCCACTCAGATTTTTCAGGAGAACTCAAGCCATCGTAGCCGAAGCCTACAGAGGCGCAAGCAAGATGGGCAAGGGAAAGAAGCTGAAGTCTTCCGATGTTACGGCGGATTTCGAGAAGTTTGAGAACTTTTTCTATCAGGACTCCCATGTGTTCGGGATAATCACATGTATAGCAGACAGCATGTCTGAGTCCGGTTTATCCTTCATCCATTCTGACAGGGACACCTCAGACCAGGCGAATAACATGGTCTCTGAACATGAGATGGATACCCTGGTCTCGGAGCTTACTGTTGCGAACATGGTGTTCGGGAACTCATTTACCATAATTGACACGGCAGAGTCCGACTTTGACTTCATAGAGCAGTTGAGTCCAAGATACATTACTGTTCAAAAGAACAGTGAGACCTGAAGGCATGATGGATGGAAGTACACGGAAGGAGATTTTGATTCCACGCTTACGATCGAGCAGACCCTTCACATACCCGTGAACAGGCTTGCAGGCTCCACATGGGGCACATCTCCGCTCCAGCCGCTCACGAGGATCCTTGACCTGGAGGGCAACATTGAGGTGATTTATATTTTACAAGTTCAGAGATGAACTCCAGGAGGTCGCAGGACATTAAGCTTAAGGTAGGAGAGTAGTTGCGCCTCATGAAGATCCAAAATCAATTTTCATTGATAAAACTTTCCAAGGTTTTTCATATATGACAGGAAGTCCAACCTGAGACAGGACTTTTAAACCTCGTTTTTGCAATTCATATTTCATTCAATTCCATATTCTCTGTGCTCTCTGTGTCCTCTGTGGTTTTAAACTATTTAATGGGTTTTATCTTATTCGAATGAAGATCGACAACAGAAAGCATGGAGAATCCAAAAGAAATTATTTAGGAAAAAGCAGTTTTTTGACGGCTAAAACAACGGGTTCATGATGCTATAGGGCAATTCCCCTAACCTCCGCTTCCCACATATATCAAAGCGATAACAAGCGTGATCAGGATATAAAGCAAATATAATTGTAAACTCCCCGTCTGAATGACCCTCAATATCCTTGACAGGGTAAGCGTGATCCATACTGCAGGTGAGTACATATATTTCTCGAATATCGGCTCGATCTCGGATTCAAACGCAAACCTCTCCTTGAAATATGGCGAACCCGCATACGTTGTATGTATCTCTCTGTGAGGGCGGTATATATTGGAAAACCACATCCTTATGGGTTTTGAGAATGCTGTGGCTGTGTACTCGTTCCTGCCTGTGGTAGCAGGCTGTCCACATCCCCATGTTTCGTATGTCTTCGTACCTGTTCTTCCTCCGGCTGCAAATGCCAGTATCAGGATAATCGGGATGAAAATAAAAATCAGGAGGAATAACCATACTGTCGAGATGCTTCCCGCTCCTGTCGCTATGGAAAGATCAAAAGTGATCTTTGATATTACACTTGTACCCACAAGAGGGGATACGATATCATCAAGGATCCTTACAAAATAAAATGGAAGTACTCCAAGAGCTATGCAAAGGATTGAAAGAATGCCCATCCCGAATAGCATGCTTCCTGGCACTTCTTTTGCATGCTGTGCATGTTCACTTCGGGGAAGAGCAAGGAAGCTTATCCCAAAAGCTTTTACAAAACAAGCAGCAGCAAGAGCGCTTGTTAGAACAAGAGCTGCTCCGCTTGACAGTATTGCTATCTTTGTGATATTATCCGAAAGATTGATGCTGAGAAGCTGCGCCTGGAAGGTCAGCCATTCGCTGACAAAACCGTTAAACGGAGGCAGTGCAGATATGGATATTGAACCGATAAGGAAAAAAAGCGCTGTCCATGGCATCTTTTTTATCAGACCGCCCATCTCTTCGATATTTTTTGTATGTGTTGAATATATCAGCGAACCAGCGCCCATGAAAAGAAGGGACTTGAAAACCGCATGGTTTATTGTGTGATACAGGGCGGCGATCAATCCGAATGCCGCAAGCTCCGGATGCCCCAGGGACATAAAGATCATAGCAACTGCGACCCCGATCAGAATTATCCCGATATTCTCAACGCTGTGATAAGCAAGCAGTCTTTTCAAGTCGTGCTCCATCAATGCGTACATGACACCAAGAAGCGCAGATGCGGATGCAATAATAAGAAGAGCCATTCCCCACCACATGCTACTTGCTCCCAGGAAGTTGAACGAAATGCGGATCAACATATATATCGCAGTTTTGATCATCACGCCTGACATCAATGCAGATACATTGCTTGGCGCTGCTGGATGGGCATACGGGAGCCAGATGTGCAGCGGCACGATACCTGCTTTTGTTCCGAAACCAATGAGCGCAAAGAGGAATGCGAGGTCTTTTAGCAAAGGTGTCAGCGATACACCGCTCATACTCTCGAAGTTGAAGCTCTCATTTGCGCTTGCAATAATAAGGAATGACAATATTATGAATCCAGTTCCGATATGGGTCATCACGATGTAGATAAAACCGGCTTTTCTTGTCTCGGGTTTTTCATGTTCGTAAATAACCAGAAAATAGGATACCACTGACATCAGTTCCCAGACTATCAGGAACATGACCACATTGCTTGCTGTGACAACGAATATCATCGAGAGGATGAAAATGTTATAAAGAAAACCAAGATATCCGATGTTCTTTTTTCCAAAGTATTCGCGCACATAGCCGATGGAGTATATCGATACGGCGAGGGCTACGATTGAGATTACAAGTATGAAGAACGCAGAGAGCCTGTCCACGACAAAAGCAAAATTCAAAAAAGATGAACCTGATATGGAAAATCTATATTTTTCTCCAAAAAGAACTGAGAATGAAAAAACAATACCGAAAATGGATGCGATGGAAGCGCTCAGGAATGCAGAATAGGTAGAGAGCCCGTCATTTTTATTAAATATTATGGATAATACCGCGCCCACCAGGTAAAAGATGATAAGTGCATAGAATAAGTAATTATAATTCGTGTTACCACCTTAAATAATGAATAACTGACCTGATATTTACCTATGTTACAATATTTAAGTGTAACGCCAATTTCATATACATTCAACCTTATTATTACATGGAGTTCTTATAATGGCAAACGTATCTATCATCGGAAGCGAGAGATCAGGCAGGACGAGCCTCGCAGCAAATCTTGGAAAGAAGGGGACTGAATCAGATATCACGCTTTATAATTTTGTAAAAGGAAACGACATTTACTCATTTGTGGACGCTATTGGCTATCCCGCTTCCATCAAATCGCTCATCAATGCGATTAACCTCTCTGATATTGCACTTGTCTGCATCCCGGCGACAGGTCTTAATTCTCAGGTGGGAGAATGCATCGTGGCGCTTGACCTTCTGGGCAACAAGCGTGGGCTGTTCGTTATCACAATGGCTGATAAGTCAAATCCCATGGCACTTTCTGAACTTACTGAAAAGATAAAAGCCATAACAAAAGGAACGAACCTTGAAAAATGGGAATCTGTTCCTGTTTCAACAACCACGTTCGAAGGTCTGGAAACGCTCAAGGAAAAAATATTCGCACTCGCAGAGGAAGTAAAGAAAACCAACGCTGCCCTGAACGAACTCCCGCCACGCATAATGGTAGATCATTTCTTCAACGTCACAGGCATAGGAACAGTGGTGCTGGGCATCGTCATTCAGGGAACGATAAAGATGCACGACCAGTTCACTCTCTTCCCTGTCAAAAGACCAGCCGAAATACGTTCTATCCAGAGCAACGATGTGGATATGAAAACCGCACCCGCAGGAACGAGGGTAGGACTGGCTCTGAAAGGAGTGCAGTCAAAGGAATTCGACCGCGGGTATATATTGTCAAAAGACGAGGGCGTTGCATCAAAATTCACCCTTCAGTGCCGCCTTTCAAAATTCACTCAACCCCTGGGCGTGGGCGACTCAGTGCATCTCTTTGCAGGGCTTCAGGACATGCCTGCGACCATCAGCAGTATTTCCATTGGCGGCAAGGATGCCACACAGGTACAGGCTGGGTCGGAGTGTACTGTTGTTATTGCTGCTCAGAAAGATATTGCATATAGTAAAAATGACCGGTTCCTTATCGCCCAGTTGAACAATCCAAAGCAGAGGTTCGTAGCAGGATGCGCTCTGGCGTAGGCGGTAAGAAAAAACATGACTGTCCAATTCTATGATCTATGCAATGAAGTTGCAGATGCCATCAAGGAAGAAGTTTCAGGATTAATTGGAAAACCAGAAGCTGGCGCTACGCTTCGCATAGGCGCGGATGGCACTCCCACCGAGAAGATAGACGAAGTCGCTGAGAACGCAGCATTGCGCGTGCTGAAGAAGGACGGCAGGTCAATGCGTTTCGTGAGCGAAGAACTGGGTGAAAAGATAATAGGAGGCAAACCTGAATTCACCTTTGTGCTTGATCCGATAGACGGTACTTTCAATGCCGTGAACAACATCCCCTTCTTCTGTGTGCCAATCGCCATCGGAGGCTCTGACCTGTCTGAGATCAGGTACGGCTTCGTGAAGAATCTTGTCAATGGGGATATCTATTCTGCTGAAAAAGGAAAAGGCGCTTTCCTGAACAATAAAAAGATCCATGTTTCCAATTTCTCGATGCTTCAGGAACTAAGTGTTATTTCTTACAGCCAGCGCCCTCATGCTCTCCCGATAAACAACCACAATGTCAGGAGGGTGAGGGTGTACGGCTGCGCTGCGCTTGAGCTATGCTACATAGCATCAGGTATCTTCGATGCTTTTATCGACATGAGAAGCATGCTTCGAGTTACTGATATCGCGGCGGGCAAACTGATAGTGGAAGAAGCAGGTGGTCGCGTTACGGACTGGAACGGAAATCCTCTGTCCACTCCGCTTGATGTGAGACAGAGGGTGAACATGATAGCAAGCAATGGTCACGCTCATGATAAATTACTTGAGCTTGTGTAGGCATATAATAATATGAGTATGAAAAAGATCGGGCTTATATCCAGATGCGACAGCTATGAAGTGCTTGCTATGGTGGAAACCATACTTGCTCACCTTAGCGGAAGGGCTGAAGTTTTCATCGACCTGAAAACTGCAGAAAAAATGAATCTTAAAGGCACACCTGTGGCGCAGATGAGAAAAAAGGGCGCAGAATTCATCATCTCGATAGGCGGCGACGGGACTGTGCTGCGTGGAATCCAGAAGATGGACGACCCTCTTCCCGTTCTTGGTATCAACATGGGGACCATCGGTTTCCTTGTGGATGTGAACCCCAATGAAGCTCTTGAGTCAATCGATAAAGTTCTTTCAGGTTTTGAAATTGAAGAACGTGCGCGTCTCTCGGTAAAAGTCAATGACGAAATACTCCCTCATGCCACGAATGAGGTCGTGATCATAACAGCAAGCCCGGCAAAGATGATATCCTGCAGGATATTCGTGGATAAATGCAGGATGGAGGAATTGAGGTCTGACGGCGTGGTATTTGCCACTCCAACAGGCTCAACTGCATACGCAATGAGCGCCGGCGGTCCGATTGTTGACCCGCGCGTGGACGGAACAGTGATAGTACCGCTTGCCCCTTTCAAACTATCGGCGCGTCCATGGGTGGTCCCCGCAAAAAGCGAGATAAGTATGGAACTTATTGTTCCGAAAAAGGAAGCTGTTATCGTTATTGATGGACAGTTCACTCGAAAGATCAGTCATGAAGATAAGATCCATATCACACAGGCTGAAAAACCCGCAAGGTTCGTAAGAACTAAAAAAGATGCATTTTATGATAAAGTGAGAAGCAAGCTCGCGTATTAACTGTTTATTTTTCCTTTAGCTTCAACAGCGCAGCCTTGATGAGCGCCTGCACTGTCGGCTGCTTCATCCCCTGTACAACAGCCTCCACAGCCTCCCGCGCCTCACGCTGCGCAAATCCCAGCGAAATAAGCGCACTTGCAGCATCGTAATTGATGTTGCTTGTCCTTGGGACAACGAAGCTGTCCATGTGCTTTTTCATCCTGTCCCTGAGTTCAAGTATCAGCCTTTTTGCATTCTTCTGACCCACACCCGAGATACCTTTCAGGACTTTCTCATCTTCATGGATTATCGCTGCTGCAAGGTCTCCGGTCTTTATCTGTGATAAAATATTGAGGGCTATCTGAGGTCCGATCCTTGTGACGCTGATAAGGTTCCTGAACATCTCAAGCTCGCCCGGAGTTATAAAGCCGTAGAGCGTGAGCGCGTCCTCCCTGACATGAAGATGGGTGTAAAGTTTTACCTTCTCTTTCACGTTCCGAAGTTGTGAAAGCGTTGGCTCAGTCACATTTACCTGAAACCCGAATCCGTTTAAATCTATAACTACATACCCATCGCCGCAATAGGCTATATCTCCTGAAATATGCGAAATCATATCTGTTATCTCATCACATAAATAAAGTCTTTGATATAGTTGATATGACATAAAGCGATCGAAAGACCGTCAGCTGCGTCATCCGGCTTCGGGACCTCATCAAGGTCCAGAAGCCTCTTTATCATCTCTTGCATCTGCTTTTTATCAGCACGCCCTGAGCCTGTTATCGCCTGTTTGACCTGTTTAGGTGTGTATTCGATGACTGGTATGTTCTTCTGCTGTGCTGCAAGGAAGATGACCCCGCGCGCTTCACTCACGCCCATCGCTGATGTTATGTTGTTTGTGAAAAAAAGTCTCTCTACAGCGACCGCGCGGGGCGTATATTTCTCAAAAAGAGCGTTCACCTCATCATATATCTCCATCAGCCTCTCAGGATTTTGTTTTTCAGAGGATGTCCTTATGCAGCCGTAACTTACAGGTATTATCCTGTCCTCTTCTTTTCGTATCACCCCAAAACCTACTGTTGCAAGCCCGGGATCGATGCCAATGATGATCACGGTATTTAGAATGCGCTCTGGATTTATGTGCTTTTTGGATAGCGATAACAGAAATCATTTGATCGTAATATGTTCCAACGCCGCTGTTGTTGTCTCACGTCCCTGAGGCGTCCTTTTTATGAACCCTATCTGGATAAGGTAAGGTTCATAGACCTCCTCTATTGTTCTTGTCTCTTCACCAACGGATATCGCTATTGTCTTGACGCCCACAGGTCCTCCTTTAAAATCCTCGGCAATTACCCTTAATATGCGCCTGTCAAGATCATCAAGTCCAAGCCTGTCGATGCCAAGCATGGTAAGCGCCCTGTCAGCAACTTCCTGAGTTATTTCCCCTTGCGCCCTCACGCTTGCGTAATCCCGCACGCGCCGAAGCAAGCGGTTAGCAATGCGCGGTGTCCCGCGGCTGCGTTTCGCTATTTCAAGTGATCCTTCAGGAGTTACAGGGATCCCCAGGATGGACGCGCTTCTCTTCACGACCTTCACGAGTTCTTCAACTTCATACAGGTTAAGGCGCGCAGTGAAGCCAAACCTGTCCCTGAAGGGAGAACCCAGCAGCCCGACCTTCGTTGTCGCTCCGATAAGCGTGAAATGTTCAAGGTTCAGTTTTATCGACCGCGCACTTGGCCCTTCACCGATCAAGACATCTATCTCGTAATCCTCCATCGCAGGATACAGCACCTCTTCTATGACATGATTAAGGCGGTGTATCTCATCGATAAAGAGCACCTCTCCTTTTTTCAGCACCGTGAGCATTGCGGCAAGGTCACCGGGGCGTTCAAGCACGGGTCCGGAAGTGGCTTTGATGTCTGTACCCATCTCATGCGCTATGATATGAGCAAGTGTAGTTTTTCCCAGCCCCGGAGGTCCTGAGAAAAGTATGTGGTCAAGTGGCTCATCCCTTTTTCTTGAAGCTTCAATGAATATTTTAAGGGCTTCCTTAAGCGAGGTCTGCCCGATAAATTCGTCGAGACTGGCTGGACGGATCGGGATTTCTTCGATTTCGTCCATCTTCGAAGTTGGGGCAATAATTCGTTCTTCCATGATTCAAATTATTGGTTTATCATGTTTATTAGCTTTAGGGATAAAGTGAACGCGCGTCCACAAGATTAATTAATATAGTGAAATATATAACTATTGCACTGAGTAGGTGCATAATGGTTGAGACACAGGAGATACTTGATATTTTAGAGGGCTACGATAAAGACGGACTGGCGATAACCACAGTCTGCTCGCACAGCAGCCTCCAGCTCTTTGACGGGGCAAGGAAAGAGGGATTCAAGACGATCGGCATCTGCATGGGCGCTCCACCCAGGTTTTATGATGCATTCCCGAAGGCAAAACCTGACGAATTTTTTATCGTGAAGAATTATAAGGATATCCTCTTAAAAACGAAAGAACTGGCTGCAAAGAACGCTATAATCATCCCACACGGCTCGTTCGTTGAGTACCTCGGCGCCGAGAATTTCCAGAAGCTGCGCCTGCCCACGTACGGCAACCGCAGGGTGCTTGAATGGGAATCTGACAGGGATATGAGCAGGAAATGGCTTGAGTCAGCAGGGATAAAGATGCCGAAGCAGATAAAGAACCCTGAGGATATCGATTCGCCCATGATGGTAAAGTACTACGGCGCGAAAGGCGGTATGGGTTTCTTTGTTGTGAAGAATTATTCAGACTTCAAGAAGAGGATAAATCCCGCTGAAAAATACACCATACAGGAATTCGTCCTTGGAACGCGGTATTACATGCATTAT
>JBGOYM010000071.1:0-9496 GCA_041479675.1 Candidatus Methanoperedens sp. | reverse complement strand
TTTTTCGATATGCTTTGTGAATTTCTCTATGCTTTTCTTTGAATTTTTCAGCTGGATAAATTTTCCAATCTGTTCGCCGTTCTCGTTTACCAAGCATGCTTCATGAACATTCTTGGCAACGTCAATACCTATGTTCAAATACATTTTTTTCAGCCCTTAAAGTATTTATAGGCTGAGTACCAAATATCCCTCTGCTCTCAACGAAACGTAATCTCGTGGGCATCGCCAGACTCCTGTTATACAGGGCTGTAACATGTTAAATTGCCGGAGAGTCGTAGGAGCGAGGGTGGTAGTCTAAGTTTGCCGGACAAAGCCGTAAGATTTTAAGCCTACCCTTCTCAGCCTACGTTCAACAATTATGTTGAAGCACCTTTTAAGTAACGGGTGCAATCATCCTATATACGAGATTTAATATTTCTGAGGTTCGACCAAACCCTTCATTACAGGCTCATGCACCTCTCTGATGCCTCATGCGTTTATTCCTTAGCCAGTCTTTTGGCTGAGTATTCCTTCCAAACCTTATCTTCGTTCTCCCAATTGATTTTTTTTGGGATTATATCGACCTTTTGAAGAATGACCTTACCAGCCTCAATAGTAACATCAAGATAATCGCCTACATTAATATTCAATTGTTCTCGAATAGACTTGGGAAGTGTTAACAGCCCTTTTGAGGATATCTTTACTAAATCGCTCATATCTTAGATATTGGAATTCTAAGATATTAAGCTTTTTGGATTCCAACCCCATCATAAAAACGCAAACATCAGCCCCTGCCCCCCATATGCTCAAAATCCCACCGTGCAGGTCTGCTCATGCATTAAGAGAACGGAAAGCGCTGGTAGACGGAGCCGTGCGGAGTTCCCCAATATCGGCAGCCGCGATCCTGAACAATGGCGAACCAGAAGCCGCCTCAGTATGATGCGCTATTCCGTTACCAGATAAATGGAAATAAACGGTATCTCGTTTTTCGGCAATATTCTTCATAACCCATCAGTTCCCTTAACAACACTTCCTCTTCATTTAATAACCTGAATACAATTAGTGGAAGAAGGGGTAGAAAGAACATCAATGCCCAATAAGAGCCAAGAGCAAGCGGAGTGAATAAATACATCAGCAAAACTCCCAGATACATCGGGTGGCGGACTATCGCATAAGGGCATGTTGTAATAACTTTCTGATCTTTCTCAACTTCAATGATCCGGGAAGCATAACTATTTTCCCGGAGAACGAAGAAAACGAATATATATCCCCATAAAAATGGGTGCCATCATAAATCTGAAAAAAACTTTTTTCTTTAATTCTGATAAATTTACATTCATATTGCCTGAGAGGAGAATGGCGGAAAAAGAAATTAACCACTGCCTTTGGAATACCTGTCGGTGACGATCAGAACAGTCTAACTGCCAGAGAACGTGGGCATGTTCTGATGCAGGATGTTCACCTGTTGGAGAAGTTAGCTCACTTTGATCGAGAACGTATCCCTGAACGTGTGGTGCATGCAAAAGGGGCAGGCGCAGGTGGATACTTTGAGGTTACAAAAGATGTTACCAGATACACAAAGGCAAAGTTCATTTCTCCCCCAGTTCTGCCCTGATAACTTTCATTACCCCGCAATCCCTCATCCACACCACCTCAGTCTCCAATAAATTGATCCTCTTCCTGTAATAAGGTGCATCAAGCACCAGCGTCTCATACTCTCCACCCTCCCCGGCGATATGCACCTTGTACTTCCTGTTAAGCTCCATCAGGTCGCTGATCAACCTGTCATCAAACTTCCTGCCGAGCCATGACTCATCCATCCCCCCTGCTGCTACCTTGACCATCCTTATATCCATCAATTTGATCATCTCGCGAAGGAGAGCTTCAGGTTCCTTGTGCCACAAAGGCGCATACATCGTAAGTCCGAGTTCATCGCATATGCGCTGCACCCGCGAAGCCTGATATTCGGATGCAATGGCACCCACCGCGACCCCATCAACTTTCACGCGGCAAAGCGCTTCTTTCAGGTCTTCAAGTTCCTTTTCCTTCTCACCCGATGAAGGCGCAGAGGTCAGGGGAATCCCGCATGCCTCTGAAATAAGATGCGTAAGATGGATGTTCGCAGAATGGAACATAAAAGAGTCTTCATTCTCGGGCACTATTGTTACCATGTCTGTTACCACATGACCTTCCTGGGTCGCCCTGTATATGGCAAAAGATGAGTCTTTGCCCCCGGATATTAGTGCAGCCAGTTTCATTCTTCATATCCGGGTTTTTTCTTCTTTTCCTTTTTCTCTTTCCCGCCCTCGAACTCCTCAACATCCACAACATCAAGCGGAGTGCTCTGCAAGGCTTTACCGATCGTGGATTTTGCAATCCTTGCAGCATGCTCCTCGGTTTCTGCGTCATAGACCTTCATCTCAAGCAGTATGCCCACAAGCGCATAGCCAGCCGCCATAAATACGCTGTCAAAAGCCTCCCCGCACGCAGGGCAGTTTGTTGAGCCAACCTCAATCTCAACGAAATTCAGGTCTGGATTGAGCTTTTTTCCCACTTCTGATATCGCTATGTTCATTGCGTCCTCGACGCTATCCACGCTCTTCACAAGCCATGCGGCTTCCAGTGTAACAATATAATTTGTCATTTTATTCCTCTCTTAGATCGTAAACAGGTTCTCATCACTAACTTTGAACACACCGAGTTTAACACCTGCATCAAGCCAGGCGTGCCCGTAACTGAAACACGCAAGGGCATTCACTTTATCCCCCTGTTCAAGGAAAAATTTGCCATCATCATAATATGCCTGAGCCATCGTGGAAAAATCATCCGCGACTTTCCTCAAATGAGTCATATCCTGTGGTGCAACTTCAAATGCCAACAATGCCCTGCTTAACAGGTTCTTATATCTTTTTACTTTCTCATCAAGAACAGCAGGTTGTTTCATTTACATGTATAATACTGGCGCAGATATGTAAAGGTTGTTATAAATTAAAAATATTGTTAATAACAAAACAATTTATATTCCTGCCCATTAATTCTGGATGCATGCGCATCGGTGTCATAGCAATTCAGGGCAATGTCGAAGAGCATGTGAATGCTATTCAAAGAGCGCTTGACAGGGCAGGCCGCAGAGCCGAGGTCATAAAGATAAAACATAAAGGTCTGGTCCCCACCTGCGATGCATTAATCCTTCCAGGTGGTGAAAGCACAACGCTGGGAAGATTGATGGAAAAAGAAGGCATCTCTGAGGAGATAAGAAAAGTCGCGCAAGCAGGCGTCCCGATAATGGGGACTTGCGCCGGCCTCGTGCTGCTGGCAAAGAGGGGGGATGAACAGGTTAAAAAAACAGGGCAGACACTTCTTTCCCTTATGGATATCACGGTGAACAGGAACGCCTTCGGGCGCCAGAAAGAATCATTTGAATGCTTGATCGATTTTAAAGGTCTTGAATCACCTTTCAATGCGGTGTTTATCCGGGCGCCAAGCATCACCGGGTTCGGTAAAGATGTGGAAGTCCTCTCAGAGTACAATGGTGTTATTATTGCAGCAAGAGAAAAAAATATGATTGCCCTTGCATTCCATCCTGAACTTACGGATGATCCAAGGATACATGATTATTTCTTGAGCTTTTTCTGATATGAATTCTTCAATTCCTCATATTCTTCATCTATCAGGTTACCTGAAGCATAGTCTTTTTCAAGTTCATCGAGCCTTGAAAGCAGTTCATTCTTCTCGGTCTCAAGTTCGTCTTTTGTCTTTCCTGAGAGGTTTTCGTCTTCCGGGGTGGATTCTTCTTCCGGCTCTTCTTCAGAGACTTCTTCAACAGTCTCCTGCTGTTCTTCACTCTCTGGCTCTCTTTTAAGAGAATTCCTTATTTTCTCTTCCATCTCCTGGAGCTTTGGACTCTTTTTCCTGATAATTGGATATGTAAGAACAAGTACTATCAGGAGCCCGATAATCAGATAAATTGCAATTTGAGATAAATCGAAGGAAGTTTTTGAGATTTCGATATTGAATTCTTTGAATTGGATTTCAGAAAACCTGCTTATAATTGAACTATCTTCTTCACTGACGTCTTGAGCAATAATTTTATTCCGATTTTCATCCAGTAATGTAATTGAACTATCCTTGGATTTGGCTACTTTGAGTATAAATACTGGGTATCCCGGGCTTGGAAAATATTTATAATTAATTAATGTTGGATATAATAGCTTCTTTGAATAATATTTGGATTTTGTAATAGTTCCTTTTGGTTCGGCTGAAAGTATATATTCAATATTATACATTGGATGATCATTTGCTTCAATATAATCTTGCCAGCTAATGATATTCCCGTTCTGCACCGTCACAAGAGGCTGGCCTTCTGTTTCAGCCATCATTATTGCTTTAGTGACTTTTATTTCCTCAACCCCGTCAGGAACCCATGTCTTTATGGCACCCGAAAAAATTTTAGTCCCGGCATTCATGAACAATATTGTTTCACTTACATATAATCTGTCCTGCAATTCAAATCGAGCAGCATCCAATTCGATAAGATGCGAGCTTATTTCGATGTTCTGGTCTGATTGTGTCGTATTTGCCAGGTCAATGCTATTTTGATCGTTTTGAGTGATGTTCCCCGTTGTTGCGGGTGAGATGTTTCCCGCCATTCCCTCGTATCCAAAAACGGGGTTGGTCAATAGAGCTATCAATAAAACTGTTATTATAAACGTGTTAATTTTTTTCATGGCTTCACGTCTTTCAATATACTATTTGTATAGATATATTTTGTTGTTAACAAAGCAAACTGCAATTTCCTCAAACCCATCCAGCATATCCATATTCCAGCATTATAAACTCATACCATTTATATCCTGCCCCAGCGTCTCTTTTATATCCTTTAAACTACCTCAAGACGAATCATGATTAAGCAAGAGGCGCTTTATTCAGGTAAGGCAAAAACCGTATTCAAAACAGACAACCCGGACAAGCTCATAATGGAATTCAGGAACAGCCTTACGGCTTTTGATGGAAAGAAAAAAAGCGAAGCGCCAAAAAAAGGATACTACAACGCCAAGATATCGCAGACGCTATTTAAACTCCTTGAGGAGAACGGCATAAAAACGCATTTTGATAGCATGCTCACTGACACCGAGATGGTGGTTGACGCAGTAGATATCGTTAAAATAGAAGTCATCGTGAGGAATATCGCAGCCGGCTCCATCACTAAAAAATATCCCTTCAAGACCGGGGAAAAACTTGAACCTCCGATTATTATTTTCGATTACAAGAGCGACGAGTTTGGCGATCCAATGATAAATGACGACATGGCACTTGCCATGGGACTTGCAACAAAAGCGGAACTTGCACAGATACGCAAACTTACCTTAAAGATCAATTCGATTCTTGTTGAATACCTTGCAGAAAAGGATATACTGCTCCCGGACTTCAAGCTCGAGTTCGGAAGGCACAAAGGAAAGATAGTCCTTGCTGATGAGATATCATGCGACACATGCAGGTTCTGGGACAGGACTACTGGAGAATCACTTGATAAGGACGTATTCAGGTTCGACAAGGGAGACCTTGTGGCAGCTTACAGGGAAGTGGCAAAGAGGATAGTGCCAGGTATAAAGTTATGATCGGATCAGATTTCCAGGGCACGCAGGGAAGAAAGAATTGTTTTAAGACCGAGCATATCGCCCAGCAGGATGCTTGCTCTCATAAGCAATATAAAAGCCATTGCAGGTTCACCTGAGATCGTGAACAGGGAAAATACATGGATGGCTCCGCCTTCCAGCAGCCCGAAACCTGCGGGCGATATTGGCACGAACATCAGTATGCTCAAGAGCGGGTGCAGCAGGAAGAAATCAAAATATGTTAGTTCCAGTCCGAGGGCTTTTCCCAGAAAAAACCAGTGCAGCGCCGCGAACACCCATCCGATCAATGTAAATAACAAAATGGCATTGAAGTTCTCTTTTATCCTGATGTTCCTTTCTTTAAAAGACGACAGGTTTGTGGTATAATTTTTAAAGAATGGCAGCCTGCCCAGGAAACTCGAAGTTATCTTCTCGTCCCTGAAAGCTATTATCAGCATCAAAATACTCACGACCAGCAGGAAAGCCGCCCCTATCGCTGCTAAGATGAGAATGTCATTGCTGATCCCGGGAAAAGTGGAAATATATATGATGGCAGCAACAGCGCCCCCAACTTTAAGGATGAACTCAATACCCTGCGGCGCAAAAATGCATGCCATGCCGTCTGTTACCTTGCTTCCGACTTTTTTTTTCAGAAGGGATGGGGTCAGAAAATATCCGCTCCGCCCCGGAGTGATATCGCCTACCATCATCCCACCCATGTGCGAAAAAAACACATCGATAAATTTAAACCTGTATCCTATCCTGGTAAGGAGATATCTTAAGCGCGATGTCAGGACAACATTCAAAAGAACATAAGAAATGCAGGCAAGAAGAAAGAAATGTGGTTTTGTTCTCTTGAGGGTGGAAATCACGTCGCTTAGATCGAGTTTGTTCAGAATAAAAATGAAAATTGTAATTCCGATAATTAACTGAACAATAATATTTGACTTTTTCATCTGGAGGCTGTAATTATCTTAAAAGGTTAAATGCTTTGCATCCTGCTCTCATGAGCGAGAATTACGAAATCAAAATACTTTTTAACCATCACCAATAATTAAGATGCATGAAATTGTTTGGTGTGCTCGGTGACCCGGTGTCGCACAGTCTGTCTCCTGTTATGCATAATGCAGTCTTCAAAGCATTGGGCATGGACTGCGAATATCATGCATTCAGGGTTAGTACCGAAAATCTGGAAAAAGCCCTGTACGGCGCCAGTGTGCTTGGATTCGGGGGGCTCAACCTTACAATACCTTTAAAGGAAAAAGCTCTGGATATCGTAAAGCCCACTGAGCTTGCAGGGCAGATTGGCGCCGTGAACACGGTTGATCTTAAGGAAGGGATGGTAGGATATAATACGGATGGCATCGGGGCAAAAATGGCCCTTGCTCGCAGGGGGATAGAAATAAAAGGAAAGAACGTCCTGCTGCTTGGTGCAGGCGGTGCAGCACGAGCTATCGCTTTTGAGCTAGCAAAGGACGGTGCAAAGGTCACCATTGCCAACCGCACGATAGATAGGGCAGAAGCGCTTGTAAAAGACGTGATAAAGATCGGAAAAGCTAAAGCTTCAGGGTTTGAAGATCTGAAGGACTTAATAAGCGATAGCGATATCCTGATAAACTCAACATCTGTCGGAATGTACCCGAAAATATCCGAGACCATTGTAACATCTGTAATGATGCACAAAGACCTTGTAGTATTCGATATTGTCTATAACCCGCAAAACACCCTGTTGCTTAAGGAAGCAAAAAAGGCAGGTGCCACAACCATAGATGGCGTGATGATGCTAGTGTTCCAGGGTGTAGAATCTTTTAAAATATGGACAGGAAGGACGCCGCCTGTTGACATCATGGAAAAAGCCGTGAGGGAAAAACTGACATGAAAATACTGATAATTGGTGGAACTGGCGAAACTGGCAGGTGGTTCGTGAAATTCTACAAAAAACACGGCTTTGAAGTGACGATATGGGGCGTAAATAAGAGAAAAGACATAGCTGAGTCTCTAGGCGTACGGTTTGCTGACGACCTTGAAGGCGAGTTGAAAACAAGCGATATAGTCATGATATCGGTTCCCATAAACATCGCGGAAAAGACCATTAAGGATATCGCTCCAAAAATGAAGGCAGGGAGCCTGCTGATGGATATAACATCAGTTAAGACCGGACCAGTGGAAGCCATGTTAAAGTATTCACCCAGGGATGTGGAGATACTTGGCACTCATCCCATGTTCGGTCCGTCAATACCGGATATCAGGGGGCAGATCGTCATCTTTACACCGATCGAGGCAAGGAGCAAGAAATGGTTCCCTGTAATCAGGAGCCTGTATGAGGAAAACGGTGCGCATATCGAGATCATGGATGCATCAGAGCATGACAGGATGATGGCAGTTGTGCAGGGGCTCACGCATTTCGCATACATCTCTATTGGTTCCGTGTTCATGGAGCTTGAATTCGATGTAGCAAGATCCAGACGGTTCATGAGCCCGATGTATGACATCATGCTTGACCTCGTGGGACGGATACTGGCGCAGAACCCGTATCTCTATGCCATGATACAGATGAACCCTGAGGTTGCGAAGGTGCACAGGGCTTATATCGACCAGTGTAATCGGATGGCAGACATGGTCAAAAATAAAGACCTTGAAGCTTTTGTGAACAACATGAAAAAGGCAGCCGCTCATTTCGGAGATACAGAGTCGGCGCTTCGCAGGTCTGAGAAACTCATAGGCACAAAGATAGCCGAGCATGATGAACTTGTGCGCTCAATAGGAAGGGAACGTGCACTCAAGCACATTTATTCTGGCGTTGTACACTATGGGAACGTGAAAAAAGTAGGTCCCAGAAGTGTTATTTTAGAGCGAGGAGGAAAAACGACCGAACTTTTAATAGAGAATGTTCGGCTGCTGGATGAACAGGAGTTGATAGCATGGAAAACCACATCCCTGAGAACTGTTACACGAGATGTATCAGTTTTTATCCCGCACAGTTCTGACCCGGAAATATTGAAAACTGTTCTAAATAGCGTGGGTGGCGTTGTTTCATCTGATATCATTGATGTATTCAAAAAACAAAACGATACAAGTGTTACTTATCGTATCGCAATATTTGGGGATAGAAATGCAGCTCTCGTCCAGGGAAGTGTAGAGACACTTCTCAAGGGGATCGGGTGTACTGTCAGGTAAGGTATATTAATGTCAGATAAGGTTTATTAGTCATGAAAGCACGAAACATGGTGAAACTATGGTGGAAAAAACCAATATAAGACCGAAACTCAATGATCTAAAGATCGGAGATGTCCTGCATGTGGGCACTAAAGAAAAGGAAGTATTCAAAGTTACTAAACTTGGTGAGAACACTTTTATTCTCGACCAGGGAGGGGATCTCAGGGAATACGGAAAGTCAGTGATGGCAAAGAACATCTATGGTTTTGCAGAGAAGTATAAAGCAGTTTACTGGATAACGAAAGAAGAAAAATGATTTTCAAATAGGCGTTACACTTCGACTTTTAACAATGCGGTTTCGATCAGTTCCCGGGTTATCTCTGGTAATTTCACGGCGTACTTTTTAAGTTTTCTGGGCCTGCAATTCTCAAGTGCGTACGCGAAGATTATTGGTATGCCAACTGTGGCGTCAAGGTACGGGATAACGTTGCCTTCTCCTGCTTTCGGTATTTTGCCCCATGACTTGCCTTCGTTGATTGTTGCGCCTGACAGCCCGCCTGTGTCCGGACGGTCTACTGTCACCTGTATAACATAATTTTCACCAGGGCATTCCATACCAAGGATCTGGGATATCATGGGCCCTGTTTGCTGCAGGAAGTTCTTCGGCACACCTCCCCCCACTTCAATCGCTCCGCGCTCAATATCATTTATCATGCTGTGGTGCACTATCGCTGCGCTCTCAAGGG
>JBGOYM010000070.1:0-9506 GCA_041479675.1 Candidatus Methanoperedens sp. | reverse complement strand
GATCACGTCACTGTCATAACCTGTGCCGTCCGCCTGAAGCACCTGGACCGGCATGATATTAGTACTGGCATACGATACGCCTGCGATACCGGCACTATTGTTCACGCTTGCAGCCGCGATGCCTGCCAGGGCTGTGCCGTGCCCGTTGAGGTCTGTGTTCGGATCGCCGCCGATATAGAGCTGTTGCCTGCGATCATCCTGGCTGTGAGGTCAGGATGCGATGCGTCAACACCTGTGTCCAGTACCGCAATTGTCGATGATCCGCTGATAGAAATAGTATCATAAGCTGTATCCCAGGCTATCTTGGGAAGCGCCCACTGCTGCGCGTAGGATGGATCATCCGGAATACCTGCTATCTTCCTTTTGACCGCTGCTTCGACGCGCTCTACTGATGCTTGCCTTGAAAATGCTGCAATGATGCTGTCCTTTGCATTTGAGGATACGAATATTTCCTGAGTGCGTATCGGTCCGAACATACGTCCTTTATCCCCGCCCGATGTGCGGATGGAATCATCGATATCAGCAGCTGTTGCTGCGGCTTTGAACTTTATAAGAATGGGCACTCGCTGGTTGTCCCCTGCCGATTGTGGAGCCGAATTTGAAGGGCCGGCTGCCATAGTGGCAGGAACAACAGCGTTGAGTATCAACATTAATACGGCGGTAAAAATAAATATATTTACCGCAATAGCTTGGTATTTCACCCGGTTTTTATTCATAATATTCTTACTCCTTTAATGAATCATGCCAATGCCACCGCAAAGATGCTAATCCACCTATCTTTATCGATTCATCAGCAAATTATTAGTAACAGGATATTAGTTTAGATATTATTTAATCCTTTCCACTTTAAAAAAATCTTTATGATGATGATTATTATCATTATATAATTATAATCGTTATATGCATGTGTATGAGGTATCCGATTTTTGTGTATATTTTACGATGGTTGATGTAAACATCACAATACCTAAATATCCCATCAGCATAGATAATAATTCCATGAAACAGAAAATCAAGCGGTACAATATCACCCTTCGAGATCATGTCCAGCTTCTCGGTTATCGCGGACAGATAGAGCTAATAGGTAAAGATTTAGGTTTACATGGTATTGTTTTTAATGCCCCGGACGGTTCAGTAAAGGTTGTAGCTGAGGGGGAAGAGGGCGTTTTTGACGTGTTCTTTGATGATTTGAAAAGGATCAGAGAAGGTGTGGGAATTGAAACAAAAGAAGTCTCAAGAGATGCAGACCTTCCGATTCCGTTCAGCAGGGTTGCTACGGATGAAACCCTTGAATATATGAAGAGGTTTGATAAGGGTATTGATCTGCTTACGGATATAAAAAGTGATAATAGAGAACTCTTGAGCAATACTAACCTTCTTGTTAAAGGGCAGGATAAATTGGTAGAAACGCAGGATAAATTGGTGGAGGGGCAGAATCAGACGAACAAGGGACAGAATAAAGTAATAGCTCTACTTGAGAAAATCGAATCCAAGCTTAAGTAATTTCGGTCGTTCTTCAGCATACCCACGCCCTGCAACACCATGCGCACGCCAACGCACGGCGCGAAGGTAAAAATAGCTTGACGAAGTCGATAGAAGCCCATGCAATAAATCCGCGTTTATCTGCGTCCATCTGCGGTTTCGTTTTTTGCGATACTAACAATCATTCATCGATCTCAAACAGATAATCAAAATATTTCCAGGCTTTACAGCAAGCGCAATTTTTCTCATAATCTGGGCATCGTGTTCCCCAATTCTTGATCATCAGTTAAATTCTTAATGAGTTCTTTTGAAAAGAAATACTGGATCGGGATGACGTTTTTCTCTAAAAGTTTTACATCAATAATAGGATAATTGTATGCGGAGGATGGGATTTGAACCCACGAACTCCTTCGAGACCAGCCCCTCAACTTTGCGCGATATATGGCGCAAACTTTATAACTCTTTGAGGCAATTTAACTCTTGTGAAGCACCCACCGAAAATTACCATTGAAGAACTTGGGGATAATGCCAATGTTTTGAATGAATTCAAGCGCGCCCTTGAATTGCAGCAGTTGAGTAACCGAACGGTGAATAATTATCTCTGGAAAGTGTACCAGGTTTTAAGGGAATTTAACAAGCCTGCAAAGGATATCACAAAAACCGTTATCCAGGATCATATAATCCAAAGACGTAATTCAAGCTCTCAGTGGACGGTAAACGGTGACATTATTGCATTGCGTAAGTTCTATGGATGGCTGATACCTGGGAATGATCTATTTGCTGGTATCAAAATCAAGCAACCAAAAAATTACCTCCCAGTAGAGCAGTTGATTACTCCAGATGATGTGAAGAAACTGATAGGATCATGCAAGAGCCAGAGAGATCGGGCTATTATCATGCTTCTGTGGGATTCAGGCTGTAGGTTAAATGAAGTCCTGAGCAGGAACATCAATCATATCCAAACTGACGAGTATGGCGCCACTATGATAGTCAAGGGAAAGACAGGTATGAGGAAGGTCAGGCTGATCGATTCGCTGCCTGATGTGAGACTATGGCTTAATCAGCACCCTTTAAAAAACAACCATGAAGCCCCATTATTCGTGACTGAGAGACGATATGATCATAAAGAAGGTAAGGTGACTGAAGAACGAAGGATCGAAGACCGCACCGTTCAGAATATGCTTAATACAGTGGCTAAATTAGCCGGACTCAATAAGAACGTTCATCCTCATGCGCTCAGGCATGGCAGGCTGACCATGTTCGTACGGCAGGGGTTCATGGAATCCGAGTTGAGAATACTAGCAGGATGGGAAAAAGAAAGCAATATGCCTGCTACATATGTCCATCTCGCTGGCGCAGATGTTGATAAGAAGTTACTTATTAAGAACGGTCTAATCACTGATGATGAGGAACTTGTACTTAAGACCCTTAGGCCTGGGAAATGTCCTCGATGCGCGACCGATAACTCTGTGGACGCCAAGTATTGCAGCATATGTGGATTGATTCTCGATCAAAATGTAGCCAAAGATATTAATGAGAAAACCAAAGCCATCCCTGGGTTGCTTGCAGCACTACAGCAGGACCCGGAATTCCTGAAGCTTCTTACGAAGCACTTATGAAGTGGTGTTATATATTACTATGATATTACAATAGTATGATTAGTCTTATATACCAATCGTGCTTATTATCTCTTCAATGCATGAAGCAAATACCATAGTTCAAAAATTCGGCATCAGAGGAATGCATATTTTTCACCCCCTCCGATGTCCGGAAAGATCCCCTCAAAGTGGGAGATGAAGTGATGGTATCGGTCGAGGGAGAAAAAATTATAGTGATGCCGGTTTTAGCCATCAAGCAAGAGACCTGCACCCCTGGGCCAATTCACGGAAGTGATTAGCGATGTTATATCACATTAGTAATATCATAAACTTTTTGGTTATGGTGGTGTAGATGATAGCCCTTACTCCTGACCAGGCAGCCAAGGCTAAAGAACTCATTGCTACAGATGATTCTTTGTTGCCGCTGTTTCCACCAGTGGAGAGAGCCGTCATCCTAGCGATGAAGGATTATTTTCGGAGTGGAGCTTTGTGAGCGAGTGCATACCTTATTCTCTTGACTGCGTCCCGGCAGCATATCGAAAGTCTCTGCACATGCTGGTGGCTTACGTGCTTAATGTGGCAGACCTTTATTTATATGTTAATCATTTTTTATTTAATAATAATAATGATAGTAATTAAAAAAAGAAAAAAAAGAGTCGGTGTGGTGAATGCTCCTTGACCAATTCAATTATGCTTGAATATAGCTGGGTATTGCAATTGCAAGCTCCACAATTTTCCTGAAGGAACTCTATCGCAATAGCCCCTAGACAGACATATATTCATCCCAGTAGGGCTGCTGCCGGGTTACGCCTCACCATGAACTCATGGCATGCCAGCTCTATAAAATCGTCGTGCGATTTGAATTGTCCAATCGCATCGACTATATGGTCGATTTTCTCGACCAATTCTTCCTCAAACTCAACCAATATGTTTTCGTTTTTTTTATTCTTACCCAAAGTCCTCATTCCTCCTTTTCCCCTTCCGTTTTTAAATGACCGGAGACTCGAACGACGCCTTAGATGATAATACCTTTCTGAGCGGGGTGAAAGTAATTTTACATCCATATATATATTCTACTGTTGGTATTGTGAAGGAAATCGGAATAAAGGTGGACGATAAGGCTGACATCAAAAAGAATAAGTGGGAGACTGATTATCCGCAAAAGCTAACAGATGGGCACTGCCCCCTGCTTACCTGTCCTGCACTCCTTTCACTATTGTTTTGTGCTCTCTTCCGCAACTGCCGGCTTCGACTCACGATCAGAGAAGTACCTGATCATGAACTCGTGGCATGCCAGGCTGACGATGTCGCTCACAGATGAGAACTCCTTGCCGTCGACCATTTTTTCGAGCCTGGTCTTCAGCCAGGGACTCACTGTAGCGCATATGATGGCCTTGTTGCGCTGCCCTTTCGCCACTGCCGTTGTTGTGCTGGCTTTTGTTTTCTTCATGGTTTACCTGAATATTACAATATGCTTACGGTTACATAAATGTTGTGATATTGATCCGCTTTATATGACTCAGATATTACAATAGCAATATTTATTAGCCTAAAGAGCAATATTCGCTTATTATAATGGTAATATAGGAGACACATGACAAAGAGCATGGGTAAGAGAACCAGGTCGCCAGGCGGCAGTGTACCGACGTATATACGCTTTACAAGAGAACAGCTAAAGGCGATGGACGATGCGGTCAAGAGGGGTCGCTTTCTTAACAGGAGCGAGGCTGCGCGGGTTGCCGTGACACAGATGTTCGGCATTCCGCTACCTGATACCGCTCCGTGTGGAAAGCAAAAAGTTGCGGGGTAATCCACGGATACTATGCCAGGTGATGAGGTACAGGTTAGCGCCAGGGTATCGCCCGCGGAGCGGGATGCCATAAGGGCACACGGCGGACTGGTACATTTAATTCGCAAGTTCTTAGCGGATAATGCCACTGAAGAAGAGGCGATAAAGCTCGATGTCGGGATAGTCGGGTTTACCAATCGTATCGAAGCATTGGCATCGAGAGAGCGCAAGAAGTCTGAAGCAGGCAGCCAGAAGAAACGGGAGAAGGAGCTGCGCCTGCTAAAGAAGGGACGCAGAGCACACAGGATCAAATCGCCAAAGGAATGGGAAAGGGAGAATAAACTATCTTACCTGATGCAGTATGCGGCAACAGGGCAGCTAAAGCAGGCTGATGAAGAGTGCATCGTCCAGAAGATGAAGCTGAAACCCGATATGGTGATTGGATGGTTACACAGCCCAACGCCTGAGCATATATCGCCTGACCTCATGGAGAAGGCCCGGTGCACAACTGGGGGAGCCTGCCGAATCTTCAGTCCTTGAAAGAGCAGGACATGATCAACGAACCCTTTTACGCCCTGCTGATGAAGTGGCTGAACCTTCCCACAAAGGAAGACGTGGATATATGGATAGCAAAGGGTTTTGAAAAGGCGTCCGGGGTACTACAGATGCGGGTGAATTAGTCGAAACAAGTAGCAGACGCTACAGGACGGTATAGAGGAATGATAGTATCGCCACACTGCGAAAAGCACGACATGGCAATCAGGCTTCTGACGACATGGCATTGCCCTGAACGAAATGACTTGAAACGCGAATCAGGAGAATGCGAGCACTCCGGGATGCGGTTTTCCTGCCCATTGGGGGTATGATGATGTTTGGAGAAAGGGATTATATGTATCTGGCAAGGCTCGCCAGGGATGAATCCACATGCAGCAAGAAGCAACCTGGCTGCGCGCTCGTTTTTACCAGGGGCGCGAAGTTCAGGGTATATGATCCAGGGGAGGTATGAGGTGTCGCATAATTATCCACTGGAATTGGGCGAAGGGGAAGGAACCGAGCTTCCGGACAAGGACGAAGACGTATCGGTCCACATGAAGGAACTGCAAGAGTTTTTCGAGAAATATTCGAAGCCGGTGAAGAAAGCCTGGGATCCTTCAGACGGTATGTCAACTCATCCATTGTTCTGGTTCATCTGGGAAGAGGTTCCAAGCACAGATAACAGCGCGTTCCTGGCGCGCCTCAGCGAGCTTCTGGGCATGGACTGGATACTTGATGCGGGCATTGAGAAGTCATCAGAAAAGACATCGATGATCGTAACCAGGGGTGATGAACTGGTTTACTTCGAGATATACCCGGAGCTCAGCGGCGTGGTAATCTCAGACAGGGAGGGTGAGCCTTTACTCGAACTGACTGCAAGGGAATCGAAGGGGAAGATGTATTGTTTTTCCACGCTGATTTGCAATCGGAGGCTGAACAAATACGGGGATATTTGCTTCAACGAGGCGATGCCAGGCAACACGAAATGCCTCAAACATTCAAACCCCAACATAGGAAGAAAGCCCGGAACCAAGACACTTGCGGTAACAAGTGTAACCACGGGCATACAGTGCCTTCCAGCCGATGCGTATTATTTCTGGAAGCAGAAGAAGCCGGAAATCGCACATTTCATCGATGATCTCGCTGAGTCGTTCAGGCTGAAGCTGAACTGGGAACCGTCGCATACGCTGATGAACGAACTCCGCTACATCGCGGTCCAGATGGTAACAAGGAACCTGATGCACAACAAGGCGATAGAGGCGGACTTCAAGAGTGCAATACACGACCCGGAGACGGGAAAGATTGTAGCATTTAGAGCCCACTACCTGCTGGACAAGATCACCACTTTTGACGCAAGGATCCAGCAGAAACTCAAAGACTTCGGGTTGCTGGTACCGCCATCAAGGACGGAAGACCCACACAGGATCCCAATTGAGCTTGAGCTTCTCTGGACTCCGGTAAAGAAAGTGAATGCGATAGATGTTACAGCAAGAGTTGTCCAGACCGGCAAAGAGCAAGAGCAAAGTGAAGGGGACAAAAATGACGATTGACCCGAATAACCTGACAAAGGAGCAGATCCAGGAGTACGCCCGTATCCAGAAAGACTCCGCATACTTCTCGGAGAAGTTCTTTACTGTAAATAATGAGCCGTATTCATTAGAGAAGTTCCCGTATGCAAAGGAAATCTACGAAGATGAGTCGGAGTTCATCGTACTTTTCTTGGCACGGTCTCTGACCAAGTCAACGATAGCAACAAATAAGATCACGCACAAGCTGGCAACCCATGCAGGAAAAAGCGCCATAGCGACTGCGCCGACAGACAGCCAGGCATGGCGGTTGACCAAAGAGATATTCAGACCGAATCTAACCGACAGCCAGCATCATGCCCTTGGCAAATTGATCGAGGCTTCAGAAGGCTCAGATCAGGTAGGGGAAATAGACCTCGCCAACGGCAGCAAGTGGACTGCCAAAGGCGCATGGGCAACAGGCAAAGCAATCCGCGGCCCGCATAGATATTATGGCATCGTGGATGAGATGCAGGATATGACGAGAACTGCCTGGTATGTGCTGCTTGAAGTGGTAAATCTCCCGGGAAGGCAGATCATAGCATGGGTACAGGCGGGCCCCAGGGTACGCTCTGGCATGAACTCTGGGAGAAGTCAGATAAGAAGGAATGGGATGGCAGGAAATGGACACCCACAAACAAGAATTCTACTCCCGGTTACAGCGGTTATCATCTATCGCAGGCATGGAGCCCATTTGAGACCCCGGCATCATTGGCTGATAAGAAAAAGAGCTACCCGAAGACCTTATATCTTACAGAAGTGGAGTGCGCTTTTTTCAATGCTGCTGGATTAAAACCTGCGCCATACGAAGCAACGAAGGGACTCGTGGTCACGGATATAAACGAGATAAGGCGGCTGCTTAACAGTATCACAACAAAGTCAATAGGCATCGACTGGGGCAACATATCCCGCTGGACAGTCTGCGGAATGACAGCAGCGCGTGAGTCTGTACTTATCAGAACTGGGAGCTGGAACGACCCGAATGAAATGGTGGAGTTTGGCAGTGAGAGAAGAGCGAAATCATCCGCTACATCTGCAATCGAGCGCGAGCTTGAAGAGAACGAAAAACGCATCAGGAAACATCTGAGCGAAGCGATAAATTTGATCAATTTCGAGAAGCCGGATTATGTGATGTGCGATGCGGGCTACTCAAAGAAAATGCCGCAGGAGCTTATGGCAATGTTCCCGAAGAAGGTCTGGGCTGTTACAACAGGCGATAGAAAAGAATCCTTCCCGTCCTGGACAGTGAAGAACAAGGACTCGGATTCCAGGCAACTGCTGCCAAAAGAACAGTGGGAGTACTTCTGCGATGTGGATCACTCGGCAATGTGCGAGATCCTGGAAACACACATCACGAACAAAACGTACCATATTATCGATATCGATCAGAGCCAGTCGATAGACGAGTATCTGCTGGAACTCAATATGGCAGATATCGTGGAAGTGGAATCGAGAGAGACAGTAAAACGTCGTTACTCGATAACCAAAGCTCACAGTTATGCAGCATCATGCTATGCACTGCTGCCTTTTAGCAAACAAAGGAAGAGACAGACAATGTTCCCGGCGGGGCGTTAAATGATAAAAATAGAAACTCTGTTTAAGAACGAATCATTGAATGAAACACTGAAGAAAACATATCAGGTCAATCAAGAAGAAGTGTACATTTCCTTCAAGAAGGGAATGGTGCGGTCAGATGAATATTACATGGTGGAGAGAGTCGGTAAGAATATCAGGCTCACCCCGGCGCAGCCTTATTTGATCCGGAGCCATCCCGGAGACCCGCGCCATCGAAAGGTCAGAGCTTATACGGGCAGATCTCCATGCATTTCATTACCGCAAGACTTTGCGAAGCCAGACCAGCTATTCAGGGTGATCAAATCCACATCAACAGGCATCATCTGGTTACTGAGGATAGACTCTTTCTCATATGCTGATGAGACCTCAATCCCGCCTGAGGTTTTGAAAGTGGTATAATGCAAGGCAGATGCCAGATTTCGCACGCGGTGCTGAAATCCGGCGGGTTCAGGCAAATAAAACAGGTTCATTAGCTCTGGCTGTAGCCAGAAGGAGAAAGCAAAATGGATCTTGAGAGAGTTGGTCGCAAAGGAAGTCGAAAAAAGAAAGAATATGGTGAGCCAGATGTTTATTGATGTAGTCGAGGCAAGAAGGGGGATTCAAGTGCCTGTGGGTAAAGTGGTTCATACCGCAGAGTTCGCATTCAGGGTCGCAGGAATCGATGGGGACTGGGATGAAGCTCAGAAACGCGCTACTGGCCTGGCAGAACAGGCTGTCGAAGACTTCCTGGATACAATCGACCCTGATGAGATTATCACATTGCCAGGCAATGCCAAGTCTGATGGACGCCAGACGGCGCCGCGCCAGAAACCGGAATTGCAGATGGTTGAACTGGTCTTCGATGCAACAAACAGTAAACAGCGCAGCGACAGGATCATGCGAGCCACAACCGAAGAGATGTCATTCGAACCTGGCCCGGATGGGGATGGCTGGATATGTATATCCCATAATGGAAGGAAGTTC
>JBGOYM010000069.1:0-9536 GCA_041479675.1 Candidatus Methanoperedens sp. | reverse complement strand
GTTTTGCGAGGTTGTCTCCCTTGAAAGCTGATGTAGGGATGAAGTTCATTTCGTCAGGTTTGTAGCCTACCATCTTGAGAAGAGTCCCAAGTTCAGCTTTTACTGCATCATATCTTGCCTTATCATAGTTGACTTCATCCATCTTGTTGACTGAAATGATTAACTGGTTAATACCCAGGGTCCTTGAAAGAAATACATGTTCCTTTGTCTGTGACTGGACACCCTCTTTGGCTGCGCATACAAGAATTGCTGCATCAGCCTGCGAGGCACCAGTGATCATATTCTTTACGAAGTCCCTGTGTCCAGGGCAGTCCACGATGGTAAAATAGTATTTTGCGGTATCGAATCTCTGATGCGCTACATCGATCGTGATACCCCTGTCCCTCTCTTCCTTGAGAGAGTCCATTACCCATGCGAATACGAAGGATTCTTTGCCTTTCGCTTTTGCTTCTTCTCTATACTTTTCTATAATGTGCGGCGGTACCGCACCAGTTTCAAACAATAACCGTCCTACGAGAGTTGATTTCCCGTGGTCGATATGCCCGATAACTGCTAAATTTAAATGTGGTTTCTCTGCCATGATATTTCTCCTATAATTCTTTTGAAATAATGTTTTGTGTTCGTATTGTTGTTTTGGTTTTTAAACCTTCCGTTAGTCTATGAAATCACTCGGTTTTGGCATTTCGAGTTTAAGTCCTTTCCTCTTCCTGATATCCATTACTATATCATTGAGAATGTTGCCGGGTATTGTTTCAAAGCCTGCAAATTCAGTGCTCCACATAGCTCTGCCTTCTGTCGCTGACCTCAAGTCGCCGGCAAACCCAAACAACTGTGCCACAGGGGCTTTTGCCTCGATAATAGTGGTATCGCCTTCTGATTGCATATCAAGAATAGAACCGCGTCTTCCCTGCATCTCTCGCATTGCTCCGCCCATCTGTTCCTGGGGCACATGGATGAACACTTTCTGGAAAGGTTCAAGCAATGTCGCTCCTGCCATGAGTATTGCAGCCTGGGTAGCCTGTCTTGATGCAGGTATCACCTGTGCAGGTCCCCTGTGTATGGAGTCTTCATGGAGTTTTGCATCCATCAATTTAACCATTACTCCCATGACCGGTTCCCTCGAAAGCGGCCCTGCTTTCATGACCTCTTCAAAACCTTCAAGTATGAGTTCCATTGTTTCATTCAGGTACTGGATACCTTTTGTCATATCTATGAAGATATTGGTTTCATAGATATGCGTAATCCCTTTTGCCTCGTCCTTGCTCATACCTGCTTTCATCAGGATATCCCTTCGTTCCACTTCCGGCTGTCTCATCGAAATTTCATTGTTTTTAATGAGTTCGACAACGACAGGTTTCAGGGGTTGGACCTCGATATAGAACCTGTTATGGTGGTTGGGCGACTTCCCTTCAACGGGTCCGGCATGCGACGTTACAGTTTCCCTGTAAACCACAAGCGGTTTTGAGGTAGTAATATCTACATGCTTATCGCGTTTTATTCTACCCGCCACAACCTCAAGGTGCAGTTCTCCCATTCCTGCCAGCAGGTGTTCCCCGGTTTCCTGGTTGATCATTACTTTGAGCGTGGGGTCTTCCTTTGCGACCTGTCGCAGCACTTCAACGAGTTTGGGCAGGTCTTTCATGTGTTTTGCTTCCACTGCCACAGTCACAACAGGTTCGCTGACATGCCTGATGCTCTCGAATGGGGTCATGCTCTTGTCCGTGGACGCGGTCGAGCCGACTATTGCATCGCCCAGACCTGTCAATGCGACAATGTTCCCGGCCGGGATCTTTTCCACTTCGATACGCTCCGGTCCCATGAAAATACCTACTGACTGTATCCTGTTCGCATTGGGCATTCCAGAGATGAATATTTCCTTGCCCCGCTCAAGCGTGCCAGAGAAAAGCCTGCCGCTTGCAACCTCACCAGCATGAGGATCTGTTGTGATATCTGTTATCATGAGAGCAACTTTGCCGTTGCGGTCAACGTTTGTCATGGATTTACCGATCTCGCTTTCCTTATCTCCATGCCAGATGACCTTTATACGCTCTTTCTGAGCATCCACCGGGCTTGGCAGGAACCGTATTATCATGTCGTTCATTACTTCATGTAGCGGACATTTCTTTGCAAGTTCAGCCTGCTTATCAGCCTGACAGTATTCGATTATTTCCTTGAAAGTGACTCCTGTCTTTTTCATAAACGGAATGCTTATTGCCCAGTTATTCAGAGCAGATCCGAAAGCCACCTTTCCTGCTACGGGATCAAGTTTCAATTTTTCATATTCATCCGGTTTCAGACCCTTAACGATCTTATTTACTTTATCGATCACAAGACCAAGACGCATCTGCATATCCTGCGGCGTGAGCTTGATCTCATTTATGAGCCTGTCCACCTTGTTAATAAAAAGGATCGGTCGCACGTTCTCTCGAAGCGCCTGTCGAAGAACGGTTTCGGTCTGAGGCATGGGTCCTTCCACTGCATCCACAAGCACGACCGCTCCGTCCACTGCACGCATTGCTCGCGTGACGTCGCCGCCAAAGTCCACGTGACCAGGAGTATCTATGAGGTTGATAAGGTATTCTTTTCCCTCATACTCATGCACCATCGAAACCGTTGCAGAATCGATGGTAATTCCGCGTCTCTGTTCTTCTTCATCAAAGTCCATGAATAACTGCTCGCCTGCAAGCTCGGATGATATCATGCCTGCTCCGGCGAGAAGATTATCTGAAAATGTTGTCTTGCCATGGTCGATATGCGCTACCGTGCCGATGTTCCGGATGAACTCCGGTTTATCCATCAGCGCTACGACACGCTCAACCATTTTCTTTCGTCTGCCCATTATAAATTACCTCTTTTATTGGAAATTTTTAATTCACTATTATTCTAACCTATATAAACACTTTGAAAACCGGGAAAACAGCATGGGGAATCAAAATAGAGGAATTTTCAGGCTCTTTTCAATCGTTCTACGATATCTTTCTTCTTTTCTATCGCCTGCCTCGCGGCTTTATCCACTGCTTTCTTCATTTCCTCAAAATCCCGGGGCGTCTTTTCCCCAACAAGCTTCTTTATAGGCGTATAGGCAGATTCCCTGAAACGGGGTGTAAAGTCATGGCTTTCCCCACCCATAATAAGCTCTGCGCCTTCACCCTTAACGATCTTTCCGACAATATCAGCAGTGGCTCCATTTTTCCGTATGCAAGACAGGATCTCGTTGGCATGTTCAGGTGGCGCGATGATCAACAACGCATCAAGCGACACACCCAGATAATCTATCTCAAGCTTATCGAGCATCTCAAGGACTTTCCTGTTCACAAGGGCGCGAAGTTTCTCTTCCTCAAAGATGAGCTTAACACCTGCGGTTCTTGAAATCTCTTTTGCATCCCCCCGCACGCCGCCGTTTGTGACATCTGTCATCGCGTGTATCTTTTCGATAAGTCCTGCTTCCAGCAGCGCTTCGCAGGCATCGATGAACTTGAGGTTTATGGTCTCATCCACTATACTATGCATCCCGTAATAAAGCGCGGTTGTCGAGATAGTCCCCCCGCCTGCGCCTTCTGTCATTATAATGATATCTCCCGGTGCAGCCTGAATACGCGCTGTGAGATCCTCTGCAATGCCCACAGCGCCCACCCCGCCTGTCATCCGCTCGCCGATGACCATATCCCCCCCGATGCGCAGCGTGCTGCCTGTTATCAGGGGTATGCCGGTCAGTTCTGATACTGTGGTAATGCCTGCGATATGGTCGAATATCTTTGCCACGTCGCCGTCGTCTGCTACATGGATGTCAGAGAGCATAGCCACAGGGCGCGCCCCCATGACATATATGTCCCGCAGCGCGGCGCGGGCGACATGAAAACCAGCAAGAAAGGGGAAATCAGAAAGACGTGAGTGCATCCCGTCTATCGTGACAACAACATACTGTCCGCCTGCGCGCACCACACCTGAATCATCAAGGTGCGAAGAATCAACGACGGCTGAGGTTCTTCCAATTACCTCTGCTATCTTTTCATGCGTATAGAAATCTCCCAAACCCCTTGAACCGACACCGAATTCACCCATAGTGACGCCTGAAGTTGTCGGGGAAAGTAACTCACCTTCAGGATTAAGGGTGGCGTTTGCTTCCACAATGACTGCGCCAGCAATCTCCAGAGCATGCTTTCGCGATATGTTCTTGATCTCAAGTATCCTGTCTGCAAGCTTTTCCTTGAGACCCTTATCGTTTCGCAGGATACCGCGCTTTGCATATCCTTCAATGTCCATAGCTCTCCACGAAATTTTTCAGCATTCTGAGCCCTATGGTGCCGCTTTTTTCAGGGTGGAACTGAGTGCCGACCACATTTCCTGCTTCGTTGGTTATGACAGCAGGGAACTCTAACCCATAATCGCAAATCGCAGCCTGATTTTTCGCTTCCGTGTCCACATAGTATGAATGCACGAAATACACGAATGAACCGTTCTTTATTCCTTTAAGCAATGGGATTTCCTTCCTGATGATAAGCGAGTTCCATCCCATATGAGGGACTTTCAGATCAGATGCAGGGAAACGGACAACTCTTCCCGGGATTATGTCTATTCCACTGTATATGCCGCCTTCTTCGCTTTCAGAAGTGAGCATCTGCATGCCAAGGCATATTCCCAGAAGGGGTTTACCATCGTTGACAGCATCCTTCACCACGCGCGTAAGTGTTGAAAAATGCATCATGGCATCGCGGAATGCGCCGACTCCGGGAAGTATCAGGGCGTCGGCGCGGTCGATTGCAGAGGGGTCGTTAGAGATAGCTGCGTCTGCGCCAACGTATTGCAGGGCTTTTTCGATGCTGCGCAGGTTGCCGAGTCCGTAGTCGATGATGACGAGTTTCATTTATTGTCCAATACTGTGTCCTACTCTATTGTGTAAGTTTTCTATTAATATTTCGCTCTTTGCTTCTCATAATAGCCTAATTTTAATCAAATTATGTTACGCAATTCTACCACACCAAAGCAAAACCATTATACAATAACCTGCAGTTCTTAAGTATTGTGAAAATCGCAGTCACAAAACTCAGGGAAAAGTCAGAAGGCATCCATGAACTCTTCAGGCGTTATGGTCATGAAGCGCTCATAATCTCCACAATGGTTGCTGCGGACCCCACCAACCCCGCGCCTCTTGCCAGCCTGGCAGAGATGGCATCAAAAGGAGCTCTTGACATCCTCATCTTCACAAGCGCGCTGGGTGCGGATAAACTCTTTGAGAGAGCACGCCCCGCAAAGAAAATCAGGATAGTGAGCGTGGGACCAAAAACCGCAAAAAAAGTTGGTGAATACGGCTGTACAAGCGAAGTCATATCGGATTTTTCATCAGAGCATTTCGCAAAATACCTCGGTGACATCAGGGGAAAGACAATCGGCATAGCGCGCGCAGAAGTGCCAAATCCACAACTTGTAAGTTCGCTGGAGTCAGGAGGGGCAACCGTGGTGGAAGCGCCAGCCTACAGGCTTGAACCGGCAGATCGCAGATTTGACGATGTATTGAATGAGACAGAAGCCGTTATCTTCACAAGTGCCAGGTCTTTTGAGTATTCAGGCTTTCAACGTGACAGCAAAAGAAACCTGATATTGGCTGCGATCGGTGAAAAAACGGCAGAAGCGATGAGAAAGCATGGTTTTGAGCCTGACATCGTAGGTGATGGAACGCTTGAGAAGTGCCTATCCCTTTTAAGCAGAAAATGATAATTATGGTTAATTCAAGAGGGATAACATGAGAACATTAACTGAACTTGATAAAAAGATCCTTGCAAAACTTGCACCTGAACTGGAAGGAACAACCGGGCCCGCGCCAGGGCATGATTATAAGTTCATACTGCTACCTGTCTCACACAAGATATCGGAATCCCCGGAAGATTTCGGTTTAAGGATAAATAGATTGACCGACGATGAACTTGGATATATTGCAGACATGATATTACGGGGGGAAGAAGACTATAGATCGCTTGCTGAAGGGGATTACAACGCTCTTGTTGAAGTTATGGAGAAGAGGCTGCCGGATAAGGCGGCGAAACTAAAAGAGAGATAATGAGTGAATGAGCAATTGTGTCATTTTACGACCACTGTATTTCCTTTCACTGTCACGTTCATGGAACCGAAACCTCTTGCAACCCCTTTAAAAATAGGAGGCATGTCCTTAAACATGGCTCTTTGAACAGGGTCATAATATACGAACGACCAGGTTTCTTCTTCGAAAGATGCATTCACAGCCACTGCATAAGCCCTCCACATGAACATTTTGACCTGGGGAAGTTCTTCTGCAGTTGACAGCGCCCTGTCCATACCGTCTCCAGGTTTTAATACATCGATCTTTTTCACCGTTTCATTGTACTGCGACCGTCTCTCAAGTCCGTTGTATTCATATATTCTTACTTCCTCCCCGATACCTCCCATGACGTACCAGTCAAAAGGACTGGTGGTGGGGTAGGCTTTCATTTCTACGCCATGGAAAAATCCTTCTGCACCGCTCTTCTCTACTGTTCTGACAGTACCAAGCAAAGCAAAGATCATCAGGAAAACGAAAAGAAATTTTACGGCAGTATTCTTTTGCTGAGGCTTTTTATAGAGATATATTATGATCAGGAGGCTCAATATCGTTAGGGAAAGGTCTGTATAAAAGAATAGCTCAGCCGAATACCGCGCTGTGGTGAGGGGAAAAAGAAGCGGAACTCCGCGCGTGGTCATGTAATCCAGGAAAAGGTGGGGTGCTGTCCCCGCACAGGCAAAAGCTACGGACCTTCCACTGATAACCGGTTCAAAATTGATGAATCGCCTGATATATGATCTTATTCCTGTGCGTGATGCCAGGTAAAGGACACAGATAGCAGTGATAAATCCGAAAAACACGGAATGGGTTATCCCGCGGTGGGTGATCAGGAAGAACGTGGGATAAACAAAGTTTATCCACATGATAAGAACATCAATATCAGGAGCTATCCCGCCAAGGACAAATGCAGTGGTCTCTTCGTTTTTTCGTTTGAAGGATTTCGCGAGCAGATAGGGAAGCAGGGCATGAGAAAAAAGATCCATTATGCATCCTTTTTATTTTCATTGTATTTTAATGTGAATAGAACAGAAGCCACAAGCACGATAAGCCCGCCAAGAATATAAATAGCAGCAAATCCCGCGAACTCTCCGAATTTGTCTTTAAGCATACTGCCAGCAAACTGCAGTACCGTGCCCATTATTATCGAGCCCACCCCTATGCCAAGGTCAAAGGCTGCTGAGAAAGTTCCCATAGCAGCGCCGCGCCCCTGCGGGCTCACCCTGTCAACAAGGAGAGCCATCAACGTGGGGTGGAAAAGACCGAAACCAAGCCCGTATAGTAGCGCTGCAGCAAGGAAAGTAGTCAGTGAGTTCGCTGTTGCCACAAACCATAGACCAAGAGTTATTATAATCATGCCGGGTACTATGACAAACTTCCTGCCTTTTATATCAGAAAGCTTGCCTGCCAGCGCCCTGACAAGAATAAGCGTAACTGCAAATACAGAGAAAAATATGCCTGCATTTGCTATCCCCTGCTTCTCTTGAAATAACGGTAGAAATGACACTATTGAGCCATACGTTAATGATATGGTGAACATTAATGCAGAGGGAAAAAGCGCCTCTTTGCTAAAAAGCGGGGTTTTCGGACGCTCGATCATTTTTTCGGATATGGGGACTACCAGCAGCAGGGATACCAGCGCTATGGCTGCGCACACCGCGAAGAGAACAGGGAAATCATATGCTTTCAGCAGCATGATACTTAACACCGGGCCTATTGCCATGGCGACGTTGGCAGACATTCCGAATATGCCCATGGCCTCACCTCTTCGCATGGGCGGTGCGATATCGGCTATCAGTGTGGTCGCGGCAGTGGTAGCCGCGCCCCAGCCTATACCGTGAAAGATCCTCAGGAGAAGAAGTGAGCTGACGTCTTTAGTATAATTGTACAGCAGCATGGATGCCAGGAAAATAACTATACCTGCAACCAGTATTTTCTTCCTTCCGTGCCTGTCGACCGCCTGTCCCAGGAAAGGGCGAAGGAACACTGCTGAGATCGTAAAAAACCCGATAATATAACCGATCTCGGATTCTGAGCCACCCAGTTCCTGGATATAGAATGGCAGGGTGATAAGAAGAAAATAAAAGCTTGTGAAAAGTGTGAATGTAGAAAGGCTTGTCAGTATGAAGTTCTTTGTGAAGAGTTCCTCGTTATTCAGGGGCTTTCCCATATTCTGACCTGATGAACCGATCAAGAAGATAAATTATCTCTTCTTTCCTATTGCTCAAACCTCAGGGCATCCACAGGATTCATCTTTGCTGCACTCCTTGCTGGCATCACCCCTGAAAGCACCCCCACGATTATAGAAAATGCAAGAGCAAAGATAATAAGCTGGGGTGAAACTACAGTGGTCATAGTCCCTCCCGGTCCTATCATCAGAAGTCCTACTGATGATATTAAAACTGATATCAAGATTCCAGTTGTAACTCCGATAACTCCTCCAACAACCCCGAATAACCCAGATTCAATAAGGAAAACCTTCATTACTTCGGCATCAGTAGCCCCCAGAGATTTGAGCAATCCAATTTGTCTTGTGCGTTCCATGACAGACATGAACATGGTGTTTGCTATACCCACCGCGCCCACAAGGAGCGAAACAGCCGCAATTGCGCCAAGGAACAGTGTTATCGCCTGGGTGACGCTGCTTATCTGCTGCTGAATTGATGCAAAGGCAGTCACTGTAAAATCCCTGGTCCTTGAATTTACATGGCGGGACATCATAAGCTTTTGTTCTATATCAGCTTTCACTCTATCTGCTAAATTCTGGTCTGCAATTTTCACCGTGATGGATGTAAAGTGGTTTCTCTCTACGGTTTCAGTTATTACGTCACGTGCGGAATCAGCAGGCATATAAACGGCATTATCAGTTCCTCCAAATCCACCCGATTGGGCAAAAATACCCACGACCTTGAATGTTTTTCCTCCTATCGTTACGGGTCTATTCTGGGTGATCGGCTGCAAGAAAACATTATGAGCTAAAGAATATCCTATCACGACAGCATTTGAGTCACCAGGCTGGAGATACCTGCCTGATTCAAGTTCCGTAGTAACTATTGAGCGCCATACCGTGATATCAACTCCACTTATAGAAACGGAGGTCTTTTCAGCACCCAATATCATATCAGACCTGCCCGAAACCATCCCGTTTACATAGATCACACCAGGTACCTGTTTGATCACATTCAGGTCTTTATCTGTAAGATTCACGGTCGAGACTCCACCACCCTGTGACCCTTGTCCAGGTCCCGTCCCGGTCGCTCTTGAATATCCTGGAGAGACCGTTATCAGGTCTGCTCCAAGACTTCCAAGACTTTTTTGTACGCTTGCCTGTAAACCATCACCTATTGAGATTATAGCCACGATCGCTGCCACTCCAATTACGATCCCAATTATTGTAAGCCAGCTTCGCATCTTACTTTTCCTGACATGGCTTAGCGATAACTTAAAAATATCATAAGTTTTCATG
>JBGOYM010000068.1:0-9586 GCA_041479675.1 Candidatus Methanoperedens sp. | reverse complement strand
TGGATAAGCCTCTCCTTTGGCATGAATTCAGGCGTTGCACCGCCAGCAGCGTGGGTGATGCGCTCTTCCATTACGGTGCCGTCTATGTCGTTGGCGCCAAAGTGGAGCGCTATTTGCGCCAGCTTTTCTCCAGCCATGACCCAGTAGGTCTTGATATTATTGACGTACCCGTTTAACAGAAGACGCGATATTGCTATAATTTTAAGGTCGTCATACCCCGTAGGACCAAACTTTACAAGACCGTTCTTTTGAAGCTCTGTGTTATCAGGATGGAACTTAAGCGGGATGAACGCCTGGAAGCCATGCGTCTTTTTCTGCGTTTTTCGTATGCGCAGAATATGGTCAACAATGTCCCGGTCAGTCTCGATATGGCCGTATAGCATGGTAGCGTTGCTTTTTATACCAAGATCGTGTGCGGTCTCCATGACCTCAAGCCACCGATCTGCGCTTATCTTATCAGGGCAGACTTTTTTCCGTGTTCCTTCGTTAAATATCTCGCCGCCGCCTCCCGGAAGACCCGTGAGCCCCACTCTCTTGAGACGCGTGAGCACTTCTTTCGCGCTCATTCCAGTTGTATCTGCAAGATGTGCGATCTCGACTGCCGTAAATGCCTTCAACGACATCGCAGGATATTTTTCATGAAGCCTTATCAGCAGTTCTTCGTAATATTCAAAAGGCAGTTTTGGATTCAGGGAACCCACGATATGCAGTTCGGTCGCGCCAATTTTTGATGCGTTCTCTGCTTTCTCCATAATCTCATCAATTGTAAGGGTAAATCCTCCCTGCTGCCCCTCTTCCCTAAAATAAGCGCAGAATTTGCATTTCGAGGTGCAGACGTTGGTGTAGTTTATGTGGCAATTGGTCACGAACATCACCCTATCGCCAACTGTGGTTTTGCGGACGCGGTCGGCGAGGGTTCCGATGAGGGAGAGATTTTTTGAGGACATGAGGATCATGCCGTCTTCGAAATCAAGGTGTTCTCCTTTCTGTACTTTTTCTATTATGGGGGAGAGTTCGTCCATCTGGTGTCAGTTATAGTTGGATTGTAGATAAGAGCATCGAAACAAAAGTAGAAATGTTATTATATCCCAGTGATTATTTCATTGGATTGGATGGACATCAAGATTCTCCTTCAAAACCATAAGGAAAAATTCAAGACAAAATTAATAGATGCACTTTCCACAAAGAATTCGCTCACACCTACGCAAGTCATTTCAGAAAATAAGGATTTTATTGAGCAGTACATCTTAGATAAATACGAGAACGTGGACGGGCTAATAAGCAAAATAACTGAAGCAGAACGCCCCATACTTCTTTCGATCAGGCGAGACAGGTTGCGAGAGGACAAATGCAAGCTCTGCGAGGGTAACCAGCCCAATATCGACGAGATAACGAAGAAATACGGGGATAGCATTGAGGTAATTGAGCTCTTTGAGGATAAGCCGGAGGGTGGGGCGCTTTATCATATCATCTTCAATGAAGATGCAGAGGAAAAGAAGCTGCCGCTAACTGCTATTATCAGCAGGGGGGAGATACTGAAGTTCTGGGCGGGGAAAACCGTGGAGTCTGCGGTGTATGAGAGATATTTGAAGAAGGTCTTATCGTGATTTAAAGCTTTTTATTTGCCCAAATCCACAACCTCATAGCTCAACCCTTGCGCCTCAAGCCTGTTAAGCAATGAAGGCACCTCCTCGTCCACAGAGACAACAAGCGAGGACAGCCCATGAAAAGCAGCCTCAACTACGGATTCCTTTGCGCCAAAAAGAATATCTGGCTTAATATTGATTTTCCGAAGGGCTATTAACGCCTCAACACCTACGGCCGCGATATAGGGCTTATCCAAGGAGTGTTTTTTCAGCATCAGTAAGTCCACATTCCGTGAACCCCCCCTTTCAACCCGCGGTACTTTGCAGATGGTGATCTTGACCTCTGACAGATGGATCATCCCTTTAAGGTCAGTCACCCCTGCATCTTCTCCCTTTTTTGCATCAGATATTGTAACTCCAGTGACATCGCCATCGCCTGAGCTTGCATACAGTAGACCATTATTCATTGAAAGTGAAACAGTCTGTCCTTTATCAAAATTTTCATTCGCGATAGCGGTAGCCACTGAGACATGGCTCACAATGTCCTCCATCACATAGCGCGCGTACTTCTTAAGCTCAACAGCCCGCTCAAGAACCCACTCCACCCCTTTCTTGGTAACCCTGTAGCGCACGCGCCCGTCTGAGAACAACAACCCCTCAAGGACAAGTTCCTTAATGTACTCAGAAACAGCCTGCGGAGTTATACCTATCTTATCGGCGATCTCCTTCTGCCTCACGTCAGGCTGGTGTGAGGCAATTTCAACAAGGATCTGGAACTTTGTGCTTTCCTTCTTGCTCCGCAGTATCATAAAGGGTTACGCCCCTTTATGACGTATAGGGTATGCAAAGCATACCCTTCTTTTGATAAAACTTTCTTAAAGTTTTTCATTCAATTTCCCCGGCAAGCTCGATCCTCTGCCCCTTCACCGCAAGGATTGACGACCGCCGCGCCACGCCGCGGATGAACATAATGCTTTTATCCACTACGCGCTGGAGACCGTTCATGGACTGGTTGCCTTCGATCACTTCTTTCTCGATAATATCAACATAATTTTTGATTTCGCTGTCACTCTTAAAAGTGATCATTATCAGGTCGCTTATATCCTCCACAGAACACTGGAAATTAAGATGTACCCTTGAATAAGAGGAATGGTACTCTTTCTCAGGCTTTTTGCCCGCTTCAGGCATTCGCCATTTGCTTTCCACCAGACCGCTTTTTTTCAGCAGGTCAAGGCTTTCATTCACTTTAAATCCTGCTTCAGCCTCTATTTCAGCTTCAGTTTTCCAGTCTTTCTGCAAACAATCAAAAACTTTTTTATGATTTTCCGAACCGAACGCACGAAGTAGGGGAACGATATCTGAAGGTTCATTAACAATACGAGTTCTTTTACCCATGGAAGATTTCACTCACTAATAAATAGTTTCTCAATTTCTCAATTCACTCTATATATGTTGTTCTTAAAGGATAAACTTTTTGAATCATATAAATATTTTTATACCCATGACCGTGAGGTATGTGAGGATTGTTACAACAGCTCCAGCCATGGTGACCCCTGCAAATATTGCAAGAAAGGCATTCTTGAATTTGAACCCGAAGATAAAAGCTGCAGCACAACCTGTCCAGGCACCTGTTGCAGGGAGGGGGATCCCTACAAATATCGCAAGCCCTATTGACCCGTATTTTTCAAATTCAGCATTGTGCTTATGATATGTCCTGTTGAACAGCCAAGTGAAAAAGTTATCCATTATTTTCCAGCGTCGAAAATAATTAGATATTGGTTCCAGAAAGAGAAGTAACGGGATGACTGGTAACATATTGCCAACGATCGAAAGTAAAAAAGCTGTGACCGGATCATATCCATATTTATACATCGCTAAGGGAATTGAGCCGCGCAGTTCAAAAATAGGCATCGCTGCGATAATGACCACAGCAAGCCAGGGGGGAATAAAATTTAACACATTAACGATAATTGATTCAAACGTCATTTCTTACTGGCTCCGCACAGTATGAAATGAGCGATCAGAGCCTCAAGCTGGATTCGTTCGTTGGCGCCTTCAGCCATCCTGAAATCGACCTCTCCGATGCGGTCGATAAGGTCCACCTTCAGTCTGTCCGGGATCGTCATATCAAGCATGGCGCGGTAAATCTGTCCGATAATGTCCTCGCCTGAAAGCCCCTGCTCTATCAAAAGATAATCCAGTTTAGCCTTTGCTTTCATGAAATCCCCGGCAAGAGCGAGTTTTATCAATTCCACCACTTCCTCAGGCTTCGCAGTGGCAGTGGTCTTATAGATAGCGTCCATATTCACGTTTTTATCAAGCATCGCGGCAGCCTGAAGAGCGTTTATAGCGCGCCTCATGTCACCAGCAGCTACGTATAGTATGGCTTCAAGACCGTCGTCGGTGAGAGTTACGCCTTCCTCTTTTGCAATGTGTTTCACCCTCTCCTCTACTGCGGCACTGGAAATAGGTTTGAATCTGTAGACCGCGCAACGCGACTGGATCGGCTCGATAATTTTTGAAGAATAATTGCATGAAAGTATAAATCGGCAGGAGCTTGTGTATTTTTCCATGGTCCTTCGAAGAGCCGACTGTGCATCTGACGTGAGAGCATCAGCCTCGTCCAGAAAAATTATCTTGAACTCTGCTTCGCCCAATGGTGCAGTCCTTGCAAAGTTCTTTATCTTGTGTCTCACCACGTCGATGCCGCGTTCATCGCTTGCATTAAGTTCTGTGAAGTTGTTCGTCCATGCCTCGCCAAAAAGTTCGCGGGCAACACACAGAGCGGCTGCGGTTTTTCCTACGCCTGGAGGTCCTGATAAAAGAAGATGCGGAAGGTTCCGTGACTGGACATAGGATTTAAGGCGCTTTATGACTTCTTCCTGTCCCACTATCGCATCAAGCTTTTTCGGGCGGTATTTTTCTATCCAGATTTCTTCTTTGAGCATCCAGTCCTATTAATGAACTTATATTATTTAACCTTCATCTCATGTAATAAGTTCGGGGAAATTACTATCATCTTTTTAGGTATTAGCACATAGAGAATTAATTTAAGTTTTTCTTCTTTTCCACCCGCACAAGCGAAGTCAAAACACCCACAGCGCATATTACCGCAGATACAAGGAAAGCATAATGGAACCCTGCCAGGAAGGCGGATTCGTATGTCGCCCCGGCTGCCTGTTGGGAATTGAGGATGCTGTTGAATACCGCTCCTGATACCGCAGTACCTGTCACCATGCCGAGTGTGCGCACCATTGCAAGCAGACCAGAAGCTATCCCGAGCCTGTTTTTGGGCACCGAACCCATGATTATGGTGTTATTCGGGGACTGGAACATCCCCATTCCGATGCCGATCATCGAAAGCAGCAACACGATATCCCAGAAACCTGAATCCACACCCAGGTTGGCCATAAGGTAAAGAGCAACACAGCAAAGCACAATACCAAGGCTGCCTGGCAGGGAAGATCTTGTTCTATCATATATCCAGCCTGAGATCGGCGATACCAGCGCCATGACAACAGGCACTGATATCAGCGCCATCCCCACTTCCTTTGTACTGAAGCCCAGTATCTCGACCATATAGAACGGCGTGAGAAGGATCACCGAGAACATCGGCACAAAACTTAAGAAACTGCTCAAATTGGAGGCTGAATATAACCTGTTCCTGAACAGGGAGAGGTCAACCATGGGCTGGCTTGTCGAAGCTTCAACCCGTAAGAAGAGGAGCAAAAATACCACGAACGTGATAAAGAGAGAGATTATTATGAACGAGCTCCAGCCAAGTTCCTGCCCCTCTGTAATCCCCAGCATCAACGAGGTCACGCTAATGAACATGAAGAGTGCGCCGTAGACATCGAATATCTGTCCTTTATGCAGTTCATCTTTCCTCAACGTCTTCAATGCATACGCAGTCCCGAAAATGCCCACAGGGATATTGATAAAAAATATGCTCTGCCAGCCCGCCAAATCTATAAGGAACCCGCCCAGCACCGGTCCCACCATGGAGCCGATGCTGACCACAGTGCCGATAAGACCGAGCGCCCTCCCTCGCTCCGTATGGGGGAATGCGCTCGCGATGATCGCAGGACCATTCGCCATTATCATAGCTGCGCCAACCCCCTGCACCATCCTGAAGGCGATAAGCTGTATCTCGGAAGCTGAGAAGCTGCACAGGGCTGAGCCGATCGTGAATATGGCAAGACCTGCGGCAAAAACTGGTTTTTTGCCGTACATGTCTGAAAGCCTCCCCAGTGTGAGCAGAAGGGCGGTGATGGTCAGCATGTATGAAAGGATCACCCATACGATAGTGCTGATATCCGTGTTGAAGTATCTGGTGAGCGTTGGCAGGGCGATATTCACGATACTTCCGTCAAGCGTCGCCATGAATACGCCAACAGACACAACGAACATGGCGCGCCATTTGTATCTAGGGTCTGTTTGTTCTGGTGTATCTTGCATTGGAATGTCTGGATGGAAGGATTATGTTTTATAGTTAGCTCTGGAAAGATTTTATCATGAAGTGCGTAATATACTCGAATATGCCTGCCAAGGAAAAGAAGATCAATTTTTTTATTACTTCAGATTACTTCCCTTCAATTTCCGTTACAGGAAGAAAATGTTCCCTTATGTGCCAGCATTGCAGAGGGAAATTGCTAGAATCGCTCATTCCTGCGATAACCCATCATGAGCTTGTGGAGAAAGCTCTGATCCTGCATAAAAAGGGATCTAAAGGCATACTTCTGACAGGAGGCTGCGATGAACGTGGACGGGTGCCAATAAGCGATATTGTTCCTGCGATTCAGGAAATCAAAGAGAAAACAGGGATGCTGCTTATCGCGCATACAGGTTTTATATCCCGTGAAGATGCTTCTACGCTAAGAGTATCAGGACTTGACGGGATAGGTTTTGATGTGATAGGGGATATGGGAACGGCAAAGGAAGTATATGGTCTTTCGGTTTCTGAAATGGATTATGTTGAGAGCCTTTGCGCAATAAGGGATTCAGGCATCATGATATTCCCCCATGTATGTGTGGGACTGCATTTCGGGAAATTGAGAGGTGAAATCCGCGCGCTTGAGATGATACGTGAGGTAAAGCCAGCCACGGTGATCATAACAGGTCTAATGCCCGTGTCAGGCACGCCGATGGCTCATATAAAACCCAGGCTTTCTGATTTTGAAAAGGTCATAACGAAAGCAGTGGAAATGTTTCCTGGAGCCCCCGTCGTGCTGGGCTGTGCCCATTCAAGCGGGAAGGACAGGGAGAAGATCGAGATGATCGCCATGAAATGCGGGGTGAGCGGGATAGCGGCGCCGACGGTTAGTACTGCGAGGTTTGCAAGGGAGAACGGATTTGAGATTAATTATTACGGCATGTGCTGCGGGCTTGTTCCGGGGGAAAGCACCAGGATCGAGATCCCCTGATAGAAATACTTTCACTTCGCAGGGGTCATTTAGTTAGTTGTTGATTTATTTAAGCCATTAAATTTAACTTATAAATCAACACGAAAGTTAATGATCCCATTGATAATTAATTTTAAATAGTAAGTTACTCTTGAATGTATTGTGATGGTATGAGTTTTCTATTGGATCCTCCGATGCTATTTGCAGCAGGTATATTGCTTTATTTTATCGGTAACAAACTGGGATTTGAAAGGCTTGCAAAAATGGCGATTGGTCTTCTGATAGTTCTTGCTTTCGTGGCATTCAGTGTGCTGCTCTATGCCGATGTTTTCCGCTGCGTTTTCCCCATAGTCTGCAATGGCATGAGCGGCTCGGAGTTCATGTTCCATTCGAACATTACAGGCATTTACAAGAAAGACGTCCCCTTGCTAATAGTGATATTTCTTTTTGCCCTGTATCCTGTCTGGATATATCTGGGGTATGCCTCTTCGCTACTTCTCACAAAGCGATGGCGGGTTTCAAAAGAAGTTTATTCGTATATGTTTACCGTCTTATCACTAAGGTTTCTCTGTATCCTCAACTTTTGTTTCAGAGTATCGATACTAATGAGTTCTACATTTTCAGAAAAACAAAAGCCGCCGGAGGGATTTGAACCCTCGATCTGCTGATTACGAATCAGCCGCTTTGCCGGGCTAAGCCACGACGGCATGGAAAGGCATTATATCGCTATTTTTGACTATATACTTTGCCTTATGAACACATAATATTTTAAGTATATAAAATAATTAAAAGAATATGCTGGATATTTTAAAGATATTGTTCTGTACGCCTTTTTTGCTCTATTCATGCTATTCTGATATTAAAACCCGCCGCGTGACGAACAGGTTATGGCTTGTGATGCTTGCAGGCGGCGTGTTTTTCGTGCTTTACGGCATCATGACAAAAGGAACACAGTACATTATGCTGTTATTCCTCTCGGCAGGTTTGATATTCGTGCTTGTCTATATCCTTTTCCAGCTGGGCACGTTCGGCGGTGCTGATGCGAAATCCCTCATCGTTATTTCCATAATCCTACCTTCTTACCCGGTATTCAGTGCATTTGGATTTGATTTTCCGCTCAATAAACCGCTCTTCGACCTGTTCTCATTCGGCATACTCGGTAATGCAGTCCTGTTGACAGTCGTTGTTCCTCTCGGACTGGCTGTATATAATACTTCCAGGATGGGCTTGCATATCGATAATCCGCTGTATATCTTTATTGGCTATAAATCCAGGATATCAGATCTTGCGGATAAACACATCAAGCTAATACAGTCATTTGAAGAGGAGAACGGACTGGTTAAATTCCGATTCAGACGAGGCGGGGTAGAGATAGACGAGACAGTCATTTCAAAGCTGAAAGTGCTGTCAGAAAAGGGAATAATAAATGATGAAGTTTGGGTCACTCCCGGACTGCCGTTCATGATCCCTATAACACTTGGATTTTTCGTGGCTGTAGTTTACGGGGATATGATAACTGAGTTAACAAAATATCTAATACTTATCAGATGAGATATGTCCAAATTTGCGAACAGCCTTGTTTATTTCACGGGCACTATGCACAACAGAGTCTTTAGCAATATAATCATGAATCGCCTGTAAATTGCTGCTTGCCTTTTCTGTCCATCTTACTTTGCCCATTGTTCGACTCTGTCAAGAAGCTCCTCAGTAGTCAGCAGCTTTCCTTTCTCAGCATCCTTAAGTCCTTCGAGAACCTGAGCGACAAAATCTATCTCGTACATGATATCTAAGTTTGCCTTAATTGAAACATGGGAAAAATAAAATAAAAATAAGATGAAATAAGTGAACATAGCAGCTTTCTGCAGTTCCCTAGAGTTCGCACATCATAGTACAGTGCAGAACGTTGGCGGGCTTAACTTCTGTGTTCGGGATGGGTACAGGTGTTGCCCCGTCGCTTTGACCGCTATATTCGCTTATGACGGTAAATACCCCGGACTTTAGTCCGAGGAGTAATTCCATATATTAGCACAATCTGAATATCGCCCGAATGCAGTGAAACAAATCTAGCGCGGACGTTAGTAGTCGACGGGCTCAACACCTCGTCACCTTGGTGCGTACACCCCGACTCTATCAAACTCGTCTTTTACGAGAGTCCTGAAGAAGTCTCTTTTTAGGTTAGGTTTCAAGCTTAGATGCTTTCAGCTTTAATCCTTTAGTGCGTAGCTGCCCTGCGTTGCCTTGCCAGACAACAGGTCCACCAGTGGCACCGTTGCACAGTTCCTCTCGTACTAAATGCAACTTACCCTCAGACTTCAAAACACCCCTTATAGATAGTAACCGACCTGCCTCACGACGGTCTAAACCCAGCTCACGATCTCCTTTAATAGGCGAACCACCTCAACCTTGCCCGCTGCTGCACGGCGAGGATGGAAAGAACAGACATCGAGGTAGCAAGCCGCCGGGTCGATATGTACTCTTGCCGGCGACGACTCTGTTATCCCTGTGGTAGCTTTTCTGTAGTCAATAGCCCTCACCAAGAAGGCTTAGTGGTTCGCTAGACCAGACTTTCGTCCCAGGATTTCTTGTTGTGCGAAATCC
>JBGOYM010000067.1:0-9714 GCA_041479675.1 Candidatus Methanoperedens sp. | reverse complement strand
TGTGTTTTCATATTCCAGCCATTTCCAGTATATTTAGTGTATATTCATGAGTCCCTATTGGCATGATGTGCACACCGTCGCATACGCCCTTCAGTTCTTTTATAATGTCTGCAGTTATTTCAATCCCCACAACTTCCGGCTCACTTGTTGTCTTTATCCTTCGTATCATATCATCCGGCACCTTTACACCGGGAATATTCTTGTTTAGGAACTGCGCGCTTTTTTCAGATCTAAGAGGTATAATGCCTGCTATTATTCCTGTTCGCTTCCAGCCCGCATCGCGGATCTTATCCATGAACTCCGAGAACCTGCCTGCATCAAACACAGCCTGTGTAATTATAAAACGCGCGCCTGCCTTTATTTTTTTCCCAAGTTTCATGAGAGCGACTTCGGTCAATTCCGTATTTGATACCGCGCCTGTAAAGAACTCTGTTTCTACCTCAAGACTATTGCCTGACTGATCAACTCCGCTGTTGAGGCTTGAGATCGTGGCCAGAAGCTGCACAGAATCAAGATCGTACACTGGTTTTGCCCCCCGATGGTCGCCCTTTGTGGGGTAGTCGCCCGACATAACAAGTAAGTTCTTTATTCCAAGGTGTGCCGCCCCAAGAAGCTCGGACTGGAGCGCAAGTCTGTTCCTGTCCCTGCAGGTGAGATGCATTATGGTCTCAAAACCTTCCTGCGACAGGGCGCTACATGCTGCAAGAGGGCTCATCCTCATTATCGCACGCTGGTTATCTGTGACACAGACCGCATCCACCGAGTCTTTTATCATCCCTGCTTCCTTCATCATCCCGTTGATATCAGTCCCTTTTGGAGGGCTTATCTCAGCAGTTACTGTGAATTTCCCTGAGAGCAGCTTTTCCCTGAAGCTCATTCACTGCGCCTCCTTTTTGAATGATCTTTCGGTTCATGGATATCCTTGAGAACTTCAAGCCTTCCGAGTGATTCAAGCCTCTTTTGAATTTCATCCCACACACATTTTCGCTCATCCACCTCGCATTTTCCTTCCACCGAGCCGCCGCACGGTCCGTTTTGCATGCCCTTGGGGCACTGACCCACAGGGCATAATCCTCCGAAGACCTGGATATCACAATCCCCGCAAATACCGCACTGTTCCTTTACGACCTCGTCCCTGCATACACCTCCCAGTGATTCAGTATCCAGAGCAGGATAGACCAACTGTTTCGCATTAGCTGAGAGCACCGATACACCCCCACCACAGGACATAACAAGAAGAGCCTCTGCCTTTTCAATCTCTGGATCCTGTGAGAGCACTTCATCCCATGAGCTGATAATGCAGGCTGAACTCAGGATAGTCCATCCTACGACATTTTTCCCCGACCCTCCGAGTCTCTTTTTCATCTCCAGCACCTCAGGTTCCCCGCCCACGTGCTGCTTTGTTGCACATTTTCCGCAACCGATAATGAAAATATTCTGCTCTTTAACGGCTTTCAGGATATCTTTAAATTCCTTCAGTCTTGAGATTATCATGTGTATTTGAAAACAGCGTCGTGGTTCTTTTTGATCAATTCGTCAAGTAGAAATGCGATTTGAGGGAGTTCTCTCACCTGATGACTTATTTTCCAGATCAACCGCTCTATCTGGAGGCTGGTACCTGTTATCATCAGGTCAACATTTTCCGCTTCATGCGATACAGCCTCGCGCGGCAGCGCCGCATCCCCGCCCCGTGAAAGCATCTCCTGTTTTATTATCAGAGCTTCTGTCGTTGTGACATTCTTGAGCAGTATATTGTACAGAACAGTCTTTTTTTTCATGACCTGGCTTCCTTCCGGGGTAACGCCGATCGAAGACATCACTCGTGCGCCATCTTCCTGAACTCGAATGTCAAGCAGTTCAACTTCAATATCACCTGAGCTTGCTGCCGGGATTCTTGCTCTTGCGTGCTCTGCCACACGAACTGCATCCACGGTGGGCGCAACATCATGTGTGCGTATTATGTGCGCGCCGTTTCGCACTGCGATCGCCGTGGCTGCAAGGCTCCCGTAAAGTCTCTCTCCTGCAGGTTTGCCAAGCGTCTCTCCTATAAAAGATTTCCTTGATATCGCAGCAAGGATGGGCTTCCCAAATATGCGAAGCCTGCCCAGTAAGTCTATGGTCTCATAATCGTAAATTGGAAGCTTCAGGGGTGTCCATTTTCCGATAGCTGGATCTATAATTATATTATCCTTATCAATCCCAATTTCATCTGCCTGCGATATTATTCTTCCAAGCGATGACATCACGGCATCCATGCCAACAGGGTCACCAGGGACGTTATTGCTTGCCATCAGTATGACAGGGCAGCTGTGTTCCCTGGCAGTTTCCACCATACCCGGATCATTTGTAAATCCACTAACATCATTGATAATATCTGCCCCGGCAACAAGCGCCTCATCTGCAATATCAGAGAACATGGTATCAATTGAGACTGGTACTGAGATATCCTGAAGCTGTTTTATCGCGGGGATGAGGCGCGAACGCTCGTCTTCTTTTGATATCTTTTGAGCCGGAGGCCATGTTGAGCGCGCCCCTACATCAATGAGGTCTGCGCCCTCTTCTAGCATATTAAGTGCAGCATCAAGAACAGAGCCTATTTTAACCACAGAACCCGAATAAAATGATTCCCTGCTCAGGTTTATAACTCCCATTATTCGCACAGGTTGATGATCTCCCACTTTCAAGCCTGCTATGGTTTTATCTATCACGTTTTACTCTAATACCTTTTAAGTGCTCATAAGGTTTGTGTATCGTGAATACAGGATGTGTAAGGGATCGTCTCAATATCCAGAGATAATTTCTCCGATATCAGCCGGGTCTTTTGAAACTGCCCAATGCCATTCTCCAAAGCCACCATGCCGGTTGACCGCTTTTACCCATTCATCGAGGAAGTCACGTTTTGTTTTATCCTGTAGGGTGTCCTGTCCTTTTGTCTCCAGGATCAGGAATTTACCACTCTTCAAACGAATAATAAAATCAGGTCTATATTTTCTGACCTCGCCATTAAATATGTAGAGTATCTCAAATCCGAGGTGATCATTCTTCACCCAGGCTTCAACTACTGGATTTCGATCAAGTTCAAATGCTTCAGAAGCTTCCCATGTACTGTCAAATACACAGAAATTAATGTGCGACCTTTTTGTGGGTTCACACGGCTTCCCTGTGTACCATGTCCTCATGTCGCCTGTTGAACGGATGGGGATATCGCTATTGAATACAGGCGTAATGGATTCTGTGTTTTCAAATCGAATCGCCTCCCAGATATGATGCACTACCCTGTTCATGTTCAGGGTGATAAGAATACGCCGTTTTTTATCATCTTGATTGAAAAATTGCGGGAATATACGGATTTTTTCCGATAATATGAATTCCTCTACCAATTGAATCAATTGAGCCAGCAGAAACTCTCTGTTTCCTTTCCATGTGGGTTTCATCTGGTCATAGATATCTCTTGCTGTTTCGAAAATAATCCTCTGCATCCTGAATTTATTAGCCAGATCATTCAGGTCGATTTCAGATATGCCTGCAAAATCAGGTTTTCCCTCCACAACGGGCGCAAGTTCTGCCAGCGTTGCAGTCTCTGCGGCGTTCAATTCCATGGTTGAAACATTGCCTAATTCAAGAGTCAGAGTTGGTCTGTATGTATGATCGATCCTGATGATATTTGGCCAGCTAATTTCAAATTGCTTCTTTTCAAGAACTGGTTCTATCTTAGTCTTGGGAGCAGACGCCGGAGGCGGCGGTCCGTCCTTGGATTCATGCGGCAGGAAGGTGAACGGAACGCCAAAAATATTCACATACTCAGCATCGAACAACCCAGTATCATGATTAATCTCATATGAGGTTCGCCTGAGCCCCCTGCCTACCACCTGCTCGCACAGCAACTGGCTTGAGAATGCGCGAAGTCCCATGATATGTGTAACGGTTTTGGCATCCCAACCTTCTGAAAGCATTCCAACAGAGATGACATTCTGAATCAGTTCGCCCGGTTTTCCTGATTGTCCCACTGTATCGACTTTCTGGCGGAGCAATTCTGCTTTCTCTTTCCTGGAAAGTTTGCGGATGGGTTCATCCTCCTGTTCTTGCTCGCTGTTATTTCCCTCAATAGCTGCGGCTTCCTCCTGAGATTCTGCCATTCCAAGTACCTCGGAATCGATATGGAGTATTCTCTCAGGGTCGCAGAGTTCATCTATCCTGATCTTTTTATGGTCAAAAGCGTATTTGACGCGCGCTGCGGTTTCTGTACGGTTTGCTACCGAGATCATGACAGGAGGAGTCTTAAATCCTCTTTCCACCCATGCTTTTTCTGTTTCCAGCCAGTCTTTTCCAAGAAGATAATACCCGTTAATAACAAGGTCAGGGAGCGGATCATGCTCCTGTGCATCGCGGTTCAGATCGTCCCTTACGTGTTCGTAGATATGGTAGAGTCTTGATCTGTAATCCTTTGCATCGGGAACGCCGTCATCCCGGATCACGACACGCGGCGTCTTAACAAGCCCTGATTCTATGGCATCGTTAAGACCAAAATCACTTACTATCCATGGGAACAATGCTTCTTCTGAACTTTTCTTTCCCGATGGGGCGAAGGGGGTCGCCGAAAAATCATAACATGCATGTATCCCGCGTGTTTCATGGATCCTGTCCAGACCGCCCACCCATTTCGTGGCTTCCTCGATATCTTCTTTTTTTAATCCCTTTACCTTTGATTCGGCAGGTATGCGCCATGCGTGATGCGCCTCATCGTTGATGACAATGATGCCGTGCGCGTTAGCCATCTCGCCAAGCACTTCACGGACATAGGCTTCATTGCTTTTTGCCCCGCGCTTGTCCACGCCTTTCTTTTTTGCGAGCTTTTCTTCGGTCTCCCAGTTAAGAGCGTGCCAGTTCTTTATAAGGACTTTTCCCTGATTCAGTTTTTCTATTAATCCGGGTGGGACGATATTGAACTCGTCATAATAATTTCCCGCAGATGAGGGGAAAAGCACGGAGAGCCTGCTTTTCACGGTAAGACCCGGCGCCACTACGAATATGTATTTTGAGAAACGGGTATTCTGTGGATAGGTGACTTTGTTCAATACCTGCCATGCGATGAGCAGAGCCATTACGATAGTTTTTCCGCTTCCTGTCGCCATCTTGGAGCAGAGGCGCCTGAAAAACCCACCGTCAGATGGGATATCTATACCCACTCTCTCCGCCTCCGGCGCTTCGATGAGCCAGATGAGGGTTTCGATGGCTTCAAGCTGGCAGAAGAAAAAGCGGCGGTGTTCCCGTTCCTCAGAGTTTCGCCAGTGCTCAAGCAGCCGTTTTGTGATTCCTGTGACGCCGGGATAACCAGACTCGCGCCATGCTCTCACGCGAGGACGGATTTTATTGACGAGCGGTATCTCGATGAATTTGCCAGGGTCATCGAACGCCTTTGAACTTTCGGATGCTACGACATATCCGGCAGGACGCCTGCCTTCTTTCAGGGTGAAAAAAGGTGTCTCTCTGTCGTAACTCCAGTATAGCGCCGGCTCTTTGTAAGGGGAGTTGATTATGAGGCGATAGATGGTGGATTTCACTGCGAAGTTTCCTCCCCAAGAGCCATACCTTCCTCTGTGAGAACTTTTCTGATAGTATTCCTAACCTTAAAAGCAATATCTACAGCCTGAACTGCCTCATTTTCAGTCACGACTTCATCAACGCCTGGATAGCGGGCAGTGACTGCATAAGGCGTTAATTCCTCTGCATCTTTTATTTCCTCAATCCAGATATAAGAGCCACAGAAATTTAATAACTTGTTAATGTCATGAGTGAATGGAAAATCAATGTCATGATAGACCAGATATGCTTTCAAATATTTTTCAGCGCATTGCTGAGCATGAAATGCGATAAGTCTGTATGGTCGGATGCCAGGCATTTTCAAAGCAAATTGAGCAAGACCCAAATCCTCTTCAGCGCAACTTATCCAGAGTATTACTTTGTCAATATGATCCTTATCAGGAATTGTCATAAAGAATCCTGCCCTCCCGTGAGGCATATCTTCCAATAGTACCAGGGATATTGCGGTCGCGTTCAAATTCTTCTCGTGTCAGTATTATAATATCAAACGCATATTCTAATTCGCTGAGCACCCTTCTCATTTCAACCATCAATTTTCGGCGCTTTTCTTTTATGGATGAAATTATTAAAAGATCAACATCGCTTCGGTTATCTGCTGTCCCGCGTGCCTGAGAGCCGAAAAGTATGATCTTTTCAGGGTGAAATTTATCCACTATGCGGCGCACGGCTTCGTTCAGGATTTCCTTGCGGATCATTGATGCACCTCTGCATTAATCAATTTCAAGGTATCATTCAGACAAATAAACCGCAGATGAACGCAGATGAACGCAGATACGTGTTTAACGATTTTATTGGGATGGAACACGGATTGCACGGATGACACGGATACGCACGGATTAAAGATATCCGTGAAAATCCGTCCAATCAGTGTCATCCGTGTTCTAATTCGCTGCAGTAGTGCTTTTTCATACCGGATCGAAAGGATTGTAACTGCGCTTTGCGTTCTTTGCGTTCTTTGCGCCCTTTGCGGTGATAAGTCAATATTCATTACGTCACCTCGACTATCTTCAGACTCTCTATCCCTCTGTCATCCACAATCTTTACAGCGATGCGCCTGTTCTTCCCGGCTTCAAAAGGTAATGAAACCGTCCCGCGGTAGGCTTCGATAAGCTCTTCGTCCACTTCAGCCTTCAGGTTCTTCGAAAGTCTCGACCAGCCATCCTTATCACCCGACATGGGGAAGAATACCTGCTGCGGGAAGAGACTCCTTCCGTCATAATCAGTATCAAGCATCCACATTGCGATCTTCTCAGTCCCGCCTGATTCAATATCCCCTGTCCTGGTGTTGTAATAATCAAAGCCCAGCACTTCCACGAGGTATTTGACCTTATCCTTCTCTTTTACCTTCTCAACTTTCACATCCGACTGACCTATGAGCCAGAAGCTCTCGTTGCTGGCCCGCTTTTTCTTGAGATCATCCGTGAGCAGGTCAACGTTCATCTGCACCTTGAGCAGCGTGACGCCCGGCCAGTTGGTCTCGTCTATGTCCTTCGCAGCTTCAGGGTCGAACTGGAAAGAGGCAAAAGCGATGATCTTAGGCTTCGGAACGAGGCTCTGCGCCTCCTCTATCGCCAGGGCTACCTGCCGTTGCTCAAGCGGCGCATGTTCCGGGCCGAAAGATATCACGGCGCGCTGTGCATAAGATGCTGCGCCTTCCTTTACCGTATCTGCGCCCCGTGTATTCGGCATGGTCTCTGCGTCCGCATGCAGCCACCGCGCGCCTGCAAGCGCTTCAACGCGCGAAAAGTGGATGTACTGCCCGTTCTTCCCCCTGATGCCGCATTTCAACAGCTCTGCGCGCCACTCGCCCTGGCGCAGCGTCTCCCCGGAGCGCGCCACGGACTCGTCGGCGGGCATCTCAGCCTTTACCTCGGAAATAGGCTTCACCACAGGCGCAGGAACAGCCTCCACAGTGAAGGGTCCGCTCACCCGCGCCTTTCCGTTATCCACGAACGGTTGGTCGTACAGCGTCTCCTGCCCCGGCGGCTCATTGTTGGCGATGCTCTTGAGTGTGATATGCGGCACGGTCTTATACTTGAATCCGCTTCCAACGCCCTCATCTGGATGCGCCAGTTCGTAATAATCAAATGCTGCGGTCATGAGTCGCTGTTTCGCCAGCGCCACAGCCACACGCGAGGTATCGCACGTTATCCAGCGCCGTCCCCACTGCTCTGCCACGAATGCGGTAGTGCCTGAGCCGCAGGTGGGGTCAAGCACCAGATCGCCGGGGTCTGTGGTCATGAGGAGGCAGCGCTCAATTGCTTTTTTATTTGTTTGGACAACGTATACCTTTTGTTCAGAAAAACCGCTCACCCCTGTATCAGTCCATAATGAATCGATAGGAAATACGGGAAAATCATCAATGTAACGAATATATCGAAGGCTATTTCCAACTAACAACAATCTTCTTTTTTCTAATAGTCTTTTCATTCCGGCTTCATTTGATTGCCATAGTCGACCATTAGGAGGATATATCTTCTTTCCATCAATGAAAATCGGTTTTACTTCCTTTGCCTCATTTGACATTGCAGAGGCATCACCGATATGAAAAAGCTTATCTCCCTTTTCTAAAATTTCATTCTCTTTAAGTCTTCGGATTTCGCCTGAATGCTTATGAACCCAGTCATATTGAGTCGCGCCTTCCTCGCCTAATATTTTCTCCTTAAATAACTGTTGGTATTTTGATAGGGGCTTATTTTTTGCGTACCAGATGATGTAATCACAACGACTTGGAATTCCCTTTGATTTTAGACCTGTTGTTTTTGTAAAAGTAACCAAGCTCACAAAATTCCCCACCCCGAACACCTCATCCATCAAACACCTCACTAGATGCACATTCTCATCGCTTATCTGCACGAACACGCTCCCGCTCTCATGCAGCAATTCCCGCGCCAGAAGCAGTCTGTCCCTCAGATAGGTCAGATAAGAATGAATCCCAAGCTCCCATGTATCGCGAAAAGCTTTTATCATCTCAGGCTCCTGCGTCAGATCCTCGTCCTTCCCGTCCTTCACATCCCGCCTGTTCACGAAAGGCTGGAAATTGGAGCCGTACCTGATGCCGTAGGGCGGGTCGATGTAGATCATCTGAACCTTCCCGCTCATTCCTTCCTTCTCAAGAAGCGAGTTCATTACGAGTAGCGAGTCGCCCGCTATCATGCGGTTTGACCAGTTGTGCTTATGTTTGTAGAACTCTATAGCCTCGCGCAGGGGCGGATTCTCTTCGGTGTATTCAAAAAGCGACATCTGCTTTTGCGCGCCGTTGCGCTTTCGGACTGCTTCTATGATAGTGCGCGGGTCGATGCGCTCATGGACGTGGAGGGAGACGGTGGGGACTTCGAAGGAGGTGTGCTCCACCTTGCCCGCCCAGATGAGCGCGGGGTCAAGGTGCGGGTCGTATAAATAGGTCTTTTTGCCGCTGTCGCTGTCGGTTTCAGGGGTTACGAGACCGACCGGGGGATTGTTGCATCGTTCCTTGCCTTTGTGGTCGTATTGCTCGATGAGTTTCTTTTCGGATTTGGTGGTTTTGGACATTCTGACTATCTCTATTATTGTGAGTACCTTTTAAATATATTATCAAGTTTCAAAGAGTTGTGATGTTATATATGAGCTCCAAAGCGCATCATACATAATTCTATCGAATTTTCTATAACCATATTCGCCTAATTTAGTTTTTGATTCTTCATGAAGGCAATTAAGTAGAAACAAAGCAGATAATGATTCGATAACATTATTTAGATTTCCTTCTTCTTTGTAATAAAATCCATTATGTTTTACATGATTATATGCATTCCACCAATTCTTGTCTTCTTTTTCCCATTTATTCCAATATTTAAAAGGTGTTATGATTTCCCCAGTTGACAAAATTTTTACTTTTTCATCACTCAATTTATAAGTTTTTTCAATAGATTTAAAATTTACAAAGGTTAAATCATCTACATCGACTCCAATATTTTTACTATGAACAATATCCCAGTTTCTAAAAAAAGTATCCACTTGGTTCCCTATTCGAGTCGATATCTCTGCAAGTCTTGGCGAGAATATTTCTTTCCTTTTATCGCCTAAGTAGTACTCTAATGGAATATAAGTCAAAAAATCAACAACATCATTTTCAAG